>JBKPDM010000533.1:0-3322 GCA_046727895.1 Pseudomonadota bacterium
AGCCTGAACACCCCCAGCTCCCCGAAGACAACGTCCCCGGAATAGCGCTCCGTCCTTCGCGAGGGGACCTTGTGCCTCCGCCTCAGAAAGTACCGCGCACGTTCCCAGACGTAGTTATCGACCGCCCGGTAGGCCATGAACCGTGTGCCGTAGGAGAAGTAGTTCGCCCACCCGCGTAGGACGCGATTGAGTTCGCCCTTCACCTCGCCCCACGGCGCCTGGTTGCCCGAACGGAGAATTTGCCGGATGCGTCCCTTGATCCGCTTCACCGCCTTCTTTGCTGGCGCAGCCCCCACGTACTCGTGCCCATCCTTCCGGTACCGTATCGGCCCAAAGGTATAGCCCAGAAAGTCGAACGACTCGCGCCGCCCATCGCACACCCGGGTCTTCTGCTCATTGAGCGGGGCGACGGCCGCGTCGCGCTGGAGCTCAAGAGGGTGTGGCACGAGGGGACGAGAGAATTGGTCTTCGAGCCGCTGGAGTTCCTGGAACGGTTGGCGGCGATGACGCCGCGGCCCGAAACCAACTTGCTTATTTGCCATGGGGTGTTGGCCCCGCGCGCACGCTGGCGCGCGAGAGTGGTCGTCTATGGACGGCGCGTGCCCGCGCCCACGGCCGCGACGGCGCCGCTGGCCGCACGTCTGGACGGCACGGGGGTGAAGACCGCTAGTCCACGCGCCTGGAGCTGGGCGGCGCTGATGCACCGGGCGTTCGGCATCGACGTGCTGGCGTGTGCCCATTGTGGAGGCCGCCTACGCCTGATCGCCACGCTGCACGATCCCGCGGTCATCCGGAAGATCCTCGCGCACTTCGCCCTCGCCCACTCGGGGCAGAGTCCCGGCCCCGCCCCACCCGAGTCCGACGCCGCCGCGCCCTGATCGGATCGGCTCCGAGGCGCGGCGGACGCCATCGTGCCGGCGCCGCGAGGTGGCATTCGTGCTGATTCGGCCGGGGTCCGCCGGCCGATTGACGGCGGCGGTCTGTCTGGCCTCACCTGAGCCGGCTCGCTCGACCCGCGAGGAGGTCGTTCATGTGCGCTGTGGCATCGGCTCCTTGGGGGGGCCAGCGTCTGAGAATGGCACGCTATGTCACGGGGACGGGGCCCAGGGACGAGGCGAGCGCCGCCGGAGGATGCTAATGTTAGCTACGCTCTTCGTGCGTCGTCAGTCGTGCGCGCCCGCGAGCGCCCGCTTCATCACCTCGCGCTCTTCGGCCGTCAACTGCTCCTGCCCGAGCTTGAAGGTCAGCTTGTTGATCGTGCCGGTGAAGCGGAACGGCAGCTTGTAGCTGTCGTCGACCGGCGTGCGGGTATCGCTGCCGATGTCGAAAGTTTCATCCATGGACATGAGGAACGGAATCGTGTGGTCGATTTTCTGGCGGGACAATTCCTTGCCATCGACCGAGAGCACGCCGGTGCCGCCCTTGCCGAAGCCGGGTCCGTCGTACTTAAAGTCGAACACGATCATGTGCTTGCCCGGCTTGAGCGATTTGCCAAGCCAGTCGGCGCCTCCGACGCCACCCTCCCAGCGGTAGCGCTTCAGATTGAGGAGGTTGTAGACGAAGACCGGCTTACCCTTCTGCAGGTAGAGGCCGTAGCCGCCGAAGCGCCCGCCGATCGTCGCGATCATTCCCTCCGCACCCTCTTTTGGAATCGTCACTTCGGCTGTGATCGTGTAGTCCTTGTTCAGGATGCTCGGCGCGTTGCCGACGGGGATGCCGGCGTTCTCCCCCGCGTATGTGAAAACGGTTCGGCCGGCGGTTGCGCTCGGCCGCGGCGTAACGATGCGCGTCAGGACCGAGTTATCCAGCGGCAGGACTTGATATTTCTCCGCTTCCGTCAGGAACAGCGTTTGCATTTCTTTGAGTTTTGCGGGCTCCTTGACGGCGAGGTCGTTGTATTGCGAGTAGTCCTCGGTGAGGTTGTAGAGCTCCCACTTGTACTCGCTGACCTCGGGCAGCTTGGCCGTTCCCAGGGCCCAGACCGGGGCAGGCGGCGTCGTGCAGGCGTACCAGCCGTCGTGATAGATCCCGCGATTGGCGAACATCTCGAAGTATTGCGTGTCGCGCTTCGACGGCGCTGTGGCATTCGCCTTGTCGAAGGTGTAGGCCATGCTCACGCCTTCGATCGGCTTTTGCGCAATGCCGTCGACCGTCGCCGGCGCCGCGATACCCGCGGCTTCGAGGATTGTCGGCACGATGTCGATCATGTGATGGAACTGCGTGCGGATGCCGCCCGGGTCGTTGATGTGGCCGGGCCACGAGACGGCCATCCCCTGCCGCGTACCACCGAAGTGCGACGCGACCTGCTTGGTCCACTTGAACGGCGTATCGAACGCCCACGCCCACGGCACCGCCATGTGCGGGTAGGTCTTGTCCGATCCCCAGGATTCGTAGTAGCGCAACAACTCGACCTCGGGGAGGTTCAGGATCGCGTTGTAAGCGGTGAACTGGTTCGGCGTGCCCTCCAGCGTGCCCTCGGCGCTGGTTCCGTTGTCGCCGCTGATGTAGATGATCAGCGTGTTGTCGAGCTTGCCCAGGTCCTCGACCGCTTGAATCACGCGGCCGATCTCGTGGTCGGTATAGGCCGCATAGGCGGCAAATACCTCCGCCTCGCGCGCGTAGAGTTTTTTGCGTATGGGCGAGAGGGAATCCCATTTCGGGAGGTCTGCCGGCCATGGAGTGAGCTGGGCGTTCGCAGGGATGACGCCGAGCCGCTTCTGGTTGGCGAAGATCTGCTCGCGCATCTTCTCCCAGCCCATGTCGAACTTGCCCTTGAACTTGTCGATCCATTCCTTCGTCGGCTGGTGCGGCGAGTGCGTTCCACCCGGAACGTAATAGACGAGGAACGGCTTGTCGGGCGCGGCGGCATTCACGCTGTTCATGTACTTGATGGCCTCGTCCGCCATGTCGGTGGTGAGGTTGTAGCCCGGCTTGCCCACCCACGGGAAGATCGACGTCGTGTTCTGGTACAGATACGGCGTCCACTGGTCGGTCTCGCCGCCCATGAATCCGTAGAAGTACTGAAAGCCCATGCCGACCGGCCATTGGTCGAAAGGCCCGGCCGCGCTGAACAAGTAAGTGGGCGTGTTGTGGTTCTTGCCGAACCATGAGGTGGCATATCCGTTGTCCCGGAGAATCGTTCCGATCGTGGCGCTCTCGGGGCCGATCACCGAGTCATAGCCCGGGTAGCCGGTGGCCATCTCGCCGACGATGCCATAACCGACCGAATGGTGATTGCGGCCGGTGATGAGCGCTGCCCGCGTCGGCGAGCAGAGCGCCGTGGAGTGAAACTGGGTGTAGCGTAGCCCTGCCTTCGCAACAC
>JBKPDM010000534.1:0-6599 GCA_046727895.1 Pseudomonadota bacterium
GGAGGCGCGCTTCTTCGACGCGGCGCTGAAGCTTTTCGCGGCGGCGGCGCAGCGATTCGTGGATCGCGGCCGGCGATGATGCGAGGCGTCGCTGGAGGATCTGGAGCGCGAAGCCGACGTTCTGGCGCCGCTGATCGCCCTCGGCGAGCCGCTCGGCGCGGTTCATTTCCTCGCGCACGTATTCGGTGACCGCCTGATAGAGCGCCGCCTCGTCGGCCGACAGCTGGTAGTTCACGGTGTACGCCCGGCGCTCCGGAAACAGCGGCCGGCCGTCGAAGGTCTTCAGCTCCTCCTTGGTCAGGCGGCGCAGCATGTCGCTGACGTCGGCGGTGTGCACGCCTTCGCGAAAGCGGCCCTCGAAACGGTCGCCGTCGAGCAGGGCCATGAACAGCTGGAAGTCGGCCTCCTTGCCGCTGTGCGGGGTCGCGGTCATCAGGAGGAAATGCCGGGCGCGGCCGGAGAGACGCTGGCCGAGCTGGTAGCGCTTGGTGTACTTGACCTCGCCGCCGAAGTAGGTGGCCGACATGCGGTGCGCTTCGTCGCAGATCACGAGGTCCCATTCGCGCGCGGCGAAGAGCTTGGCCTGGAGGTCCTCGTTGCGGCTAAGCATGTCGAGGCGCGCGATCCAGAGGCCCGTCTCGTCGAAGGGGTTGCCGGTGCGGCTCGCCTCGATCCGATCACGGGTGAGGATAGCGAACTCGAGGTGGAACTTCTCCGCGAGCTCGTCCTGCCATTGTTCGACCAGGTTGCCGGGCGCGACCACGAGACAGCGCTCCATGTCGCCCCGGATCAGCAGCTCCTTGACCAGAAGCGCCGCCATGATGGTCTTGCCGGCGCCGGGATCGTCGGCGAGCAGAAAGCGCAGCGGCTGGCGCGGCAGCATCTCGCCGTAGACCGCGGTGATCTGATGCGGCAGCGGCTCGATCAGCGAGGTCGACAGCGCAAGATAGGGATCGAACAGGTAGCCAAGTCGGATGCGCTGGGCCTCCGAGGTCAGCCGGAATAGGTAGCCGTCACCGCCGAACGACCACGCCCGTCCGGATCCAGCCAGCTCGAACGACGCCTCGTCGCTGCGGTAGACCAGCCGGTTGCGAACCGCTCCGCCCGGCTCCTCGAATGTGACCTTGACCGCCTGGTCGCCGAACCACTCGACCTGGACAATCTTAGCCGTCGCGCCCGCGACCAGCCCGTGGATCAACGCTCCCGGCGTCAACTCCTCAAGGTGCATCGTTTGGAACTCGATTTGCTCAACTGACAGTTGTTATCAGATGAGCGAGCAGGGTCAATAGGCCATGGGCTGCAAGCTGGCGTGCTCCTCGCATCCAGCATCAATCAACGATCCACCTGCACCTTCAGGACCGTTCCGGCGAAAATGCTCGCCCTCGACCCGAACATGCCCGAATTTCCGCCCCGATCACCAGCCCCGTGCGCCCTCTCCGTCTCGCCGGTCGCACCCAATTTCGCGAATTTCCCGAATTTTCGGCGGTTTCGCGCGCTGGCGCGAGTTTCCGCCGTTCCGCCTGGCGCGTGCCAGGCGCCGCTGCCGTGCCCGCTCGACCCCGGCCGCCCACCGGCGCCGCGAGCAGCGCCGAGGCGTCGAAACCACCTCAGCCACGCTCAGGAGCCTCATGCTCCTGCAACTCGCGCGCCGCTTCCTCGCGCCGTTCCCGGATCAGCTCCTCGGCGAGCGACACACCGTCGGGAACTTACTGCGCCACCAACTCCTGAGCCCGCCGGATCGCGGCATCAAGCGAGCGCACGCGCAGCTCACCGTCATTGACGTCCAGAATCACGCGATCACCGGTCCGCAGCCCGAGTTCCTTGCGTAGCCTTGCCGGAATCACGATCCGGCCACCCGCTGCGATCCTGGCGTGGTGCCTCAGCATGGCAAATCGCCTCGACAATGGCTCACAGACCCATATGTGGCGCCGATGGTCGATCGAGCAAATCGCGCGCCGTCAGGGCGCATGACCGCCGGGCATGGAAACCAAAGCCCGGCGGCATTTCACAGGCTTGCTCTTCACCCCCTAAGGTGATCTCGTTCCGGTGCGGCTGCGGCCGTGCCTTCAACCAAGCCAACCAGCCGATCGCCGGCGCAGTGCCCGGAGTGGCGAAGGACCAGACGATGCCCGAACCCCTGCTCGCTCGCCTGCCCGCTGCCCTGCTCGAGGCCGAATGGCTCGAGGCGGATGGCCAGGGCGGCTTCGCCTCCGGCACCGTGAGCGGCATCCGGACCCGGCGCTACCATGCCCTGCTGCTCGCCGCGACCACTCCGCCGACCGGGCGCGTCGTCCTGGTCAACGGCCTCGAGGTCTGGCTGGAGACGGCGGCCGGGCGCTTTGCGCTCAGCACCCAGCGCTACGCCCCGGATGTCGTCTACCCGGACGGGCAGGCGCGGATCACAGGCTTTAGCACCCGACCCTGGCCGCAGTGGACCTTCCGCACCGAGGACGGCACGGAGGTCAGCCAGGAGGTGGTCGCCTGCCAGGGGCGCGGCGACGTCGTCCTGCGCTGGCGCCTGCGCTCGCTACCGGGCTCGGCCCGGCTCAGCGTCCGGCCGCTGCTCTCGGGTCGCGACTACCACGCGCTGCACCACGAGAACCCGGGCTTCGCCTTCGCCGCCGAGGTCACGGGCGCGCGCGTGCTCTGGCGGCCTTATCAGGGCATTCCGCCGGTCTCGATCGTGGCCGACGGCACGTACCGCCACGAGCCTGAGTGGTACCGCAACTTCCAGTACGATACCGAGCGGGAGCGCGGCCTCGACTTCGTCGAGGATCTCGCCTCGCCCGGCGAGTTCAGCTGGACCCTGAACGGGCGCGAGGCGACGATGATGCTGAGCGCGGGCGAGGCCTCGCCGGACGTGGACCCCGCCTTCCTTTTCGACATGGAGGCGAAGCGCCGGCGGCGCTTCACGTCAGCCGTGCAGCAGAGCGCCGATGCCTATGTCGTGCAGCGCGGCCAGGGCAAGACGATCGTCGCCGGCTATCCCTGGTTCACCGACTGGGGGCGCGACACCTTCATCACGCTGCGCGGCTTCATGACCCTGCCTGACGGGCTGGATCTGGCGCGCCCGATCCTGCTCGCCTGGGCCGATGCGGTCTCCGAGGGCATGCTGCCGAACCGCTTTCCCGATTCCGGCGAGCAGCCCGAGTTCAACGCGGTCGACGCCTCGCTCTGGTACGTGGTCGCGGTGCACGAGTTCCTGCTCGCCGCGCGCCAGCCGCCGGCGCGGGTGACGCCGGCGGAGGCCGGGGTGCTGCTGGGCGCGGTCGAGCGGATCCTCAAGGGCTATCGCGACGGCACCCGCTTTGGCATCCGCATGGACGAGGACGGCCTGATCGCGGCGGGGGTGCCGGGCGTGCAGCTCACCTGGATGGACGCCAAGGTCGGCGACTGGGTGGTGACGCCGCGGATCGGCAAGCCGGTCGAGGTCCAGGCACTCTGGCTGAACGCCCTCAAGATCGGCCGCGGCATCTCGAAGGACTGGGCCGATGTCCACTGTCGGGCGCTCGCCTCCTTCCAGCTGCGCTTCTGGAACGAGCAGCGCGGCTGCCTCTACGACGTGGTCGACGTCGATCACGTGCCGGGCCGGAACGATGCCGCCGTGCGGCCGAATCAGATCCTCGCGGTCGGCGGCTTGCCCTACCAGACGCTGGTCGAGCCCTATGCGACGCGGGTGGTCGAGGCGGTGGAGCGGCAACTGCTGACCCCGCTCGGCCTGCGCTCGCTGGCACCTGGCGAGCCCGGCTATCGGGCGCACTACGAGGGCGGCGTGCGGGAGCGCGATTCGGCCTACCATCAGGGGACCGTCTGGCCCTGGCTGATGGGGCCCTTCGTCGAGGCCTGGCTGCGGATGCAAGGCGCCACGCCCGAGGCGAAGCGGGAGGCGGACGCCCGCTTCCTCGCGTCGCTCCGCGCGCATCTGGATGTCGCCGGCCTCGGCCATATCTCCGAGATCGCCGACGCCGAGGCGCCGCACCGGCCGGCGGGCTGTCCGTTCCAGGCCTGGTCGCTCGGCGAGTTCCTGCGGGCGAGCCGCCTCGTCGAGGACGACAGCGCGGAGGCGGTCGCGGCGCCCGCGGCCAGGCAGGTTGCGGCCGTCTGATCGCCTCGGGTCAAAGGGAGGAAGAACGATGCTGGTCAAGAATCGGGACACGGTCACGGACGTGGCGGCGGCCAAGCCTGCAGGCCAGGCCGAGACCCAGAGCGCCGAGCGGGCGCGCCTCGCCGCCGATGCTGCGGGCGAGCAGCGTTGGAAGCGCTGGGGCCCCTATCTCAGCGAGCGCCAGTGGGGCACGGTGCGCGAGGACTACAGTCCGTATGGCAACGCCTGGGACTACTTCTCGCACGATCAGGCGCGCTCGCGCGCCTATCGCTGGGGCGAGGACGGTCTCGCCGGGATCAGCGACGACACCCAGCGCCTTTGCCTGGCGCTCGCGCTCTGGAACGGGCGTGACCCGATCCTGAAGGAGCGCCTGTTCGGCCTGACCAACGGTGAGGGCAATCACAGCGAGGACGTCAAGGAGCTCTATTACTACCTCGATGCCACCCCGACCCATTCCTACCTGAAGTATCTCTACAAGTATCCGCAGCGGGAATTTCCCTACAACTGGCTGGTCGAAGAGAATCACCGGCGCGGCAAGGACCAGCCCGAGTTCGAGCTGATCGACACCGGCGTCTTCGACGACAACCGCTACTTCGACGTCTTCGTCGAGTATGCCAAGGCGGCGCCCGAGGACGTCCTGATGCTCCTCACGGTGCACAACCGTGGGCCCGAGACGGCGACGATCCACGTCCTGCCGCAGCTCTGGTTCCGCAACATCTGGTCCTGGGTCGAGAACGCGAGGCGGCCGGGGCTGCTCGCGCTCGATGCCCAAACGGTCGGCGTGCAGAGCAAGCTGTTCGGCGACTACCGACTATACTGCGACGGCGAGCCGACGCTGCTGTTCTGCGACAACGACAGCAACCTGCGGCGGCTCTACGGGCTCGATGTCCAGGGCCCCTTCAAGGACGCCTTCCACGAGCTCCTGGTTCAGGGCCGCGAGGACGCGGTCAATCCGATGCAGGAAGGGACCAAGGCCGGCGCGCATTACCGACTCGAGCTGCTGCCCGAGGGCTCGGCCACGATTCGGCTCCGGCTTGCCAGAGGCGTGCTCAAGACGCCCTTCGCCGATTTCGATCAGGCGCTCGAGCGGCGCCGGGCCGAAGCCGACGAGTTCTATGCCGAGCTGCAGGACGGGCTCGCCGATCCGGACGCCCGCAGCGTCCAGCGGCAGGCCTTCGCCGGCATGATCTGGTCGAAGCAGTTCTTCCACTACGACGTGCCAAAATGGCTGAACGGCGATCCGAACCAGCCGCCCCCGCCGCCCGAGCGGCGCCACGGTCGCAACTCGGAGTGGGTGCATCTGAACAATTACGACGTCATCTCGATGCCCGACAAATGGGAGTATCCCTGGTATGCTGCCTGGGATCTCGCCTTTCACTGCATCCCGCTCGCGCTGATCGACGCCGAGTTCGCCAAGCAGCAGCTCGTGACGCTGACCCGCGAGTGGTACATGCACCCGAACGGGCAGCTGCCGGCCTATGAATGGGCGTTCGGCGACGTCAACCCGCCGGTGCACGCCTGGTCGGCCTGGCGGGTGTTCCAGATCGACCGCAAGCAGCGCGGCGATCAGGGCGATCTCGACTTCCTCGAGCGCGTCCTGCACAAGCTCCTGCTCAACTTCACCTGGTGGGTGAACCGAAAGGACGCTCAAGGGCGCAACATCTTCCAGGGCGGCTTCTTGGGCCTCGACAACATCGGCGTGTTCGATCGCTCGGCGCCGCTCCCGACCGGCGGCTTCATCAACCAGGCCGACGGCACGGCCTGGATGGCGATGTACTGCCTGAACCTGATGCGCATCGCCCTCGAGCTGGCCCGGTACGACCACGTCTACGAGGACATCGCGACCAAGTTCTTCGAGCATTTTCTCTACATCGCCCAGGCGATGACCAACCTCGGCGGCAAGGACATCGGGCTCTGGGACGACGAGGACGAGTTCTACTACGACGAGCTCAACCTCTCCGACGGCACGATCATTCCGCTCCGGCTGCGCTCGATGGTCGGGCTGATCCCGTTGTTCGCGGTCGAGACGCTGGAGTCCGATCACCTCGAACAGGTGCCCCAGTTCAAGGCGCGCCTGGAGTGGTTCCTGAACTATCGCCAGGATCTGGCATCACTGGTGTCGCGCTGGCACGAGCCCGGTCTCGGCGATCGTCGTCTGCTCTCGCTGGTCCGGGGCCACCGCATGAAGTGCGTGCTCCGGCGGATGCTCGACGAGACCGAGTTTCTCTCGGATTACGGCGTGCGCGCGCTCTCCAAGTACCATGAGCAGAACCCCTATGTCTTCGACTGCGTCGGCCAGCACCTCTCGGTGAAGTATCAGCCGGCCGAGTCGGACAGCGGCCTGTTCGGCGGCAACTCGAACTGGCGCGGGCCGATCTGGTTCCCGGTCAATTATCTCTTGGTCGAGTCGCTGCAGAAATTCCATCACTACTATGGCGAGGAGTTCAAGATCGAGTGTCCGACCGGGTCGGGCAACTTCGTCACGATCGAAGAG
>JBKPDM010000535.1:0-12951 GCA_046727895.1 Pseudomonadota bacterium
GCACGGCACCGTAATGGGGGACTGCCCACCCGCAGATCAGGCGAGCTCGCTCGCATTTCCGACCGACCAACACCTCAATCCCGCCGGCAATCGCTGGCTGGCGAGTGCAATTCTCCACTGGCTGAACGGCGGCATCCTGGATGACGCCCGCCCCATTCCTCGCGATTGAGCGGTGCGCCAGATGCCAACTGACGGGCGCGCGCGGCGAGCCGGCGTCGGTCGATGATCGGCCGGATGCAACCAGTGGCCGCGCGGCCACGGTTTTGCGCCAGCAATACAGCCTGGCGATCGACCATGTGGTCGGGGACCATCAGCCGGCACCCCTGATCACCGGCGAGGGTGCCGGCCGCGACGTGCCGATCCACGTGATCAGCGGCTCAGCGCAGCTGCTCGAGCCGTTTCTGGCCTGGGGCCTGCGGCCGGGCATAGTGCCCGCGTCGGACCAGCCGGCTCGGCGCATGGATCCGTTTCGCGACTGGCTAATCGGTGCCTTCAGCCGCGCGAGCGGCACCACGACCGCCCACGCGGCGCCGTGATCGTCCGGGTCGAATGCTACGCCGGACATCGCGGCGAGGAGACGCGACGGCAGGTGTTGTTCGATGGGCGTACGGTCGAGCTGACCGAGCTGCTCGACTCCTGGCTCGCCCCGCACCATCGCTACTTCAAGATGAAAGACGGGGACGGCGCGACCTACATCCTGCGCCACGACCAGCCGAGCAGCCGCTGGGAACTCACCCTCTACGAGGCGCGGCCGCGACCGGCCGGGCGGAACGCGAGACCGCCATGATCTCGACGTTAGGCTCGTCGGCCCGGGGGCGCGCTGATCTCTGATTGAGCCGAGCCAAAACCGACCGTTCTTGGACCGGCTCGGTTGTCTCGATCGAGAGCTTGCCTCGGCCCGCCCGCCGTTGCCCCATGCGCCGCCCTAGGATCGGACTGGACAAAGTGCTGCCGGAGGTTGCCAAGTATCAAGGCTCTGTCTCGAAGACGTCCCCCTCTGAGCCGGGCAGGTCGAGCGGCTGCGCGCGGCCCTGGCCGCGACGTAAGGCTGCCTTGCGGGTATTCCGGTATTTGGCATACCAACAAGTTCACAGGACATCTGGATGTTTTGCGCCAAATGCTGTAATATCCCATCGAGATCCGGTGAACGCCGGATACGTTGGCGTCCACCGGCGCAATCAGCAACGGTGCGAACGTCTGGCTGCAACCGAATGAGGGTAGACATCATGCGTAAGTTTCTGGGAGTTGGCGCAGCAGCTGCACTGGCGCTGATGGCGCACGTCGCCTCGGCCGATCAGGTGAAGGGCCAGATCAGCAACATCAACCTGACCGCCAACACGTTCATGGTCGGTGACAAGACGTTCTCGGCCGCGCCGGCCAATACGGTGGGGACCAAGTTGTCCGACCTCAAAGAGGGCGACACGGTCACGGTTACGTACGCCCACATCGGGGATACGTCGGGCAAGAGCAGCATCAACGCGCTGTCCCTGATGAAGGAAGAATAGGCGCGCTCAGTTGACGCTCGGACGGCGCCCCGTGGGCGCCGTCCGGGATTCTGCCCCGGCCGGCCCCGTGGGGCGCCGTCCGGGACAGATGGGCGAGACGAGCTGAATGACCGCGCTACGCTATGTCGTCGTGGCGGCGGTGCCTGGTGTCGGCAGGGGCGGCTCTGGCGCAACGCGGATCAGCAGCTTGCCGAAGTTCTCGCCCTTGAACAGACCAATAAACGCCTCGGGCGCGTTCTCCAGTCCCTCGCGAACGTCCTCGCGATAGCGCAGGCGGCCCTCGCGGATCCATCCGCCGACATCGGTGAGAAAATCGCCGGGCGCGAAGTCGTTGACGATGAACCCGCGGATCGTCAAACGCCTGGTCAAGGTCTGGCGCAGGATGAGCGGCGTGCGATCCGGTCCGGGCGGCAGCTCGGTCGCGTTGTACCAGGTAATCAGACCGCAGACCGGCACGCGCGCGAAGTTGTTCAGCAGCGGAAAGGCCGCCTCGAACACGCGGCCGCCAACGTTCTCCCAGTAGACGTCGATGCCGTTCGGGCAGACGGCCCGCAGTTGATCCGGAAAGTCGCCGGCGTCGTGATCGATGCAGGCATCGAAGCCGAGCTCGTTGACCACGAAATCGCATTTCGCCCTGGAGCCCGCGACGCCGATCACGCGGCAGCTCCGGATCCTGGCGATCTGACCGACCGCCGAGCCAACCGGGCCGGAGGCCGCGGCCACGACCAGGGTCTCGCCCGCCCTGGGCTTGCCGATCTCGCGCAGGCCGACATAGGCGGTCCGGCCGGGCATGCCGAGCACGCCGAGGGCGGTCGAGATCGGGGCGAGGCTCGGGTCGATCTTCTGCGCCTGACCGTCCCGCAAGAGCGCAAAGCTCTGCCAGCCACCATAGCCGACCACAAGGTCGCCCTCGGCGAACCCGGCAAGCCGCGAGCGGACGACCTCCCCGACCGTGCCCCCCTCCATGACCTCGCCGAGCTCGACCGGCCTGGCGTAGGACGGCCCCTCGCCCATCCGCCCACGCATGTAGGGATCGAGCGAGAGGTAGATCGTGCGGCAGAGGATCTCGCCGGTTGCGGGCTCTGGCAGCGGGGCTTCCTCCAGGCGGAAGTTTTGGGGCGTCGGCCGCCCCTTGGGACGCGACGCCAGCACAATGCGACGATTGATGGTCTTGGTCATGGCTGTCCCCTGGTCCCTCAGGCCGTCTCTCGGGCTCGCGAGTCCGTCACTTTGAGGGCTTTTCGAGCGACGTGATGTAGGCGACCAGGTCGTCGACGTTGAGGCCGAGGATCTGCGCGATCTCGGGCATGCTGCCATGGGGCTGCAGAATATGAAGCTTGATCTGCTCGGGGCTGCGATACACGGCGATCGCGGCGAAGGATGGCGGGTCCTGTTTCATTTGGCCGCCGGGGCCCACGTCGTGGCAGCGCGCGCACCATCGCTCGGCCAGCTGGCGCCCCGCTTCGGGATTGCCCGCGGCTCGAACCGGCGCCGCAGCGAAAACGGCGCCTGCAATCATCAGATACCAGAGTGCCGCCCGCTGCATCCGCCGCCTCCCGTCAAGCCATCGCTGTACCATCGGCCGTCACGTCAGTCACGCCTGGCCCTCGCCCGGCCTTCAGCCACGTTCGGATTGCTACATGCCGGCTTACAAGGGAGCTTGCGCAGCCTGCTCGATCCGGCGAACTATACCAGGTGAGCTGGCGACTTCGCCGATCGCGCGCTGGGGGAGGAGTGAAGCATGCCCAAGATCCGGGCCAACGGCATCGCGATTCACTATGAGCTGAGCGGACCGTCCGACGCGCCGCTGGTGCTGCTCAGCAATTCGCTCGGCACCCGGCTCGAGATGTGGAACCCGCAGATGTCGGCGCTAGCCCAACGCTACCGGGTCCTGCGCTACGACAGCCGAGGCCACGGCCGAAGCGATGTGCCCGAAGGCCCCTACACGATCGACCTGCTGGCCGCTGACGCCGCCGCGTTGCTCGACGCCCTGGGGATCGAACGGGCGCATTTCTGCGGCTTGTCCAAGGGCGGCATGATCGGGCAGATGCTCGGCGCGAAGCATGGCGAGCGTCTGCGAAGTCTCACGCTTTGCTCGACCGCGTGCCATATGCCGCCGCGGGAGCTTTGGGAGGAGCGGATTCGGACGGTGCGCACGGCCGGCATGGCGGCACTCGCCGATGGCGTGGTCGAGCGCTGGTTCACCGAGGCGTTCCGCGCTCAGCCCTCGATCGCCGTGGAGGGCGTCCGCCAGATGCTCCTCGAGACGCCGCCGCAAGGCTACGCCGCCTGCTGCGCCGCGATCCGCGACATGGACCTCCGCGAGACGATCCGCGCGATCCGCGTCCCGACCCTGGTCGTCGTCGGCGCCCAGGACCCGGCGACCCCGCCCGAGAAGGCCGAGGAGATCCGTGCGCGCATCCCGGGCGCCCATCTCGAGATCATTCCGGACGCGGCGCATCTTCTCAACATCGAGCAGGACGTGGCGTTCGACGCCTCATTGCTCGCCTTTCTCGACCGACAGCCACGCTAGCGCAGCGCAGCGTAGCTGTTTCAATGGATTGCGCATCTGTCTTAAACCTCCCAGCTTCCTTCCGGCTCGGAATTGAGATGCCCTTCCAGCGCCGCCTGTCACGTCGACGTCCGGCAGCGGCGGCAACGGCCCGAGGGTTGCCGCGGTACGCGCGCGCGAAAAGAGGACGAAGATCTCGGATTTCGCCTCAAACGCGTCGCTAAACGCTTGCCGAACGCCGGAAACCTTCACATAATCGCCCCGTTGAATGACCGGGACTTAGAACGACAAAGACCAACCTAAGCAAGAACGGGAGGCAGGCGCGGCCGGCCTTCGGCCGACCCAAGGTTTCTCGTTCAACAACGATCGGGAGTGACGGCATGCTCGGGGAACGATCATGTCCCGTGTGAGGTCAGTGACGCTTCTTTCGGTGAACGCGTTCGAATTCATGGCGCGCCTGTGTGCCGGTCGCAGCCCCGGGTCAGCCATGGCACAGGTGGCGACCTGCGCCCTGGTCTTTCTTCTCAGCGCCTGGTTGACGGTCACATCGGTCAGTTACTTCGGTAGTCGTCACCTGCTCAGCGCCACAGTGGACCAGATCGAGCAGCTCGAGCGGGCCTACGCCGATCTGCGGTCCGAGTCCCAGCTGTCTACGGCGTCGTTCCTGGAGAAAGTCAATCGGCTCGAGGCGACAACGGCCCGGCAGCGCGTGACAATCGACGATTTGACCACCATCAGCGAGACCCTCCGTCGGCAGCTGGACTCGCGCGAACGCCAGCTGGCGGGCCTCACCGAAGAGCGTGATCGCGCGCGCACCGCGGTGGGCAACCTGGAGCAGGTTATCGCGGAAACCAACGGTCGATTGCAGAGCCTCAGAAGCGAAGAGGCCACGCTCAACAAGCGCCTCACGGTCGCCCAGGAACAGCTAGCGGCGGTCGGCCGGCAGCGGGATGCGTCGCGCCGGGTCGAGGTCGGCCTGCGCTGGCAGCAGGCCCGTCTCGAGAGCCAGATCCGCGACCTGCGCGACTACCGCGATACCGCGCGACTCTGGCTCAAGGACTGGGTGCTCGGCAGCTCCGAGGCGCTCGATCAACTGTTCGGGGGAACTGGGATCGACGTCGAAGGGCTGATTGCGCGCGCGGGAACTTCGCCCACACTGGGTCAAGGCGGCCCGCTCGAGGTCGCGGCGCCCGCTCCGATCGCCAACACCCTGAAGCATGCGAGCAAGTTCATCGAGCCGGCCGATCCGATGCGCGGCGACGACATCCAGCGTCTCGTTGCGTTGCAAAAGCTCGCGCGCACCCTGCCACTCGCGCCTCCGCTCGACCACTTCGAGGTCACCAGCGAGTTCGGCAAACGACGGGATCCTTTCACCAATGGCTGGGCCTTCCATCCCGGCCTGGATTTCGGTGCGCAGCGGGGCGCGGCGATTCTGGCGACGGCGCCGGGCCGCGTGGTTCAGGCGGGCCCCGCCGGCCCCTATGGCAATATGGTCGAGATCGACCACGGCCTGGGCATCTCGACCCGCTACGGCCATCTGAAATCGATCACCGTCAAGGTCGGCGACGAGGTTGACTTCCGCCAGAAGATCGGCGTGATCGGCGACACCGGGCGAAGCACAGGGCGCCATCTGCATTATGAGATTCGGATCGACGGCGTTGCCTACGACCCCGCCCGGTTCCTGGATGCGGGCCGCTTCCTGGTGGGCATCTTCAACATCGCCGGCAACGATCAGGCCGCGGGCGACGACTGAGCGTCCCCTCGAATCGATCGCCGACCCTGGAAAGCGCCGTCGCGCGCGACTATGTCACGGGGTCAACGCGAACCGCGGCGCCCGCCCTCGCTATGCGCCGGGATGGCCGCGGAGGGCGCGGGCGGACGGTGGCCTGTTGCGTCGGCCGACTCGAGCCAAGGTCGTCTGGGTTTGCGCAGATCAACAATAAGGACGCTCGGGATGGATCCAAACCAGCTGCAGCGCAGGGCGCACGAGGCGTGCGAACTCCTGAAGGCGCTCGGCAACACACACCGGCTGATGATTCTCTGCCAGCTATTGGAAGGCGAGAAATCGGTCGGTGAGCTGGTCCGCCTGATCGGGCTCAGCCAGTCCGCTCTGTCGCAGCACCTGGCGCGGTTGCGGCGGGATCGCTTGGTCGCGACGCGCCGTTCGGCCCAGACCATCTACTACGCGCTCGCCGGTGCGGAAGCCCGGGCCCTGCTCGCAACTCTGCACCAGCTGTACTGCCGCCGCGAGTTGAGCGAGCCGGCCTCGGCAGCCGTCTCGAGCGAGCCTTCGCATCTCTCCCTCTAGGTCTAGGCAAAAACGTACACCGGCGCCGACGATCAGGCAGCCGGAACTAGTCGGCGGCGGCTCCCGGCCGGGCGCGCTCGCGCCCATAGTAGAGCATGACCGTATGGGTCGCTTCGGCGAAGAACAGCCAGCGCTCGATCACGATGCCGGTGATCCCCGAGAGAGCGGCGAGAAGGGCGACCATGCCCGCCACGGCGCCGGTGCTCGCGAGCGCCAGAAGCGTCAGCAGCGCCGCGCCGCCGGCGCCCAGGGCATAGCCTAGCAAGCGCAGCTTGCGAGCATGCTTGCGGGCGACGGTGAAGCCCATCTCGGTGAGCAGATAGTTGGTCTGGGTGTGCGGCGGCTCGATCATCCGGACCTTGCCCAATGCACCGAGCCCGGTGGCGCTCTCGGCCGTGCTGCCCGGCCCCAGGTCAGCGATGGTTCGCCAGTAGAGCGTCTTCAGGCCGAAGGCCAGCAGCGCGCCGATGATCGCAACACCGGCGACCAGAGCTCGTGGCGCGCCGAACAGGGTCAGGAGCAGGTGCGCGAGCAGAGCCCCGCTCAACAAAGCGAAAGCGAGGTAGATCGGCGCGACCAGCGGTTGATGCCACTCGCGGACCGGTTTCAGCGATGCGTAAATCATGCCGGTGCAATAGACGGTCAAGGCAGCGCTGAGCGCCGCCAGCAGACCGCAGAGGGCGAACCAGCCGCCGGTCCTCTCGAACACAACCCAACCGAGGCCCAGAATCAGCGTCGGCAGATAGGTGATCATTGCGAGCGCGCCCTCGCGCGAGAGCCAGGACGTACGTACCTGGCTCACGGCGCGCCAAGCCCGCTCCGGGTGCGCGAGGTGCCGAGTCGAGGCGAGCAGACCCAGTGTGATCAGCCCAAGGGCGAGCGCAAGGCCGCTGAGGCCGAGCCAGCGCCCGCTCGGGATCAGGCCGAGTGGCGCTCCGAGGCCGAGCAGGAACAGCAGGCCGTAGCCCGCGCCGGACAAGGTCGTGAACAGGATGATCGACGGTGCCGGATGCAACGGTCGGGATCAGTCCGCGAGGAAGCGGTCGAGCCAGGCGAGGAAACCGCGGTTCGGCTGGGCCGGCTCGAGCGCCGCGGGCGCGCCCAGATAGCCCGGCTCAATCTTGCGCGGGCGGGGCGGCAGGTACTTGTTGGTCGGCCGATAGCCCATTTCGGGCATGAGGTCGAAGCCGCCCTGCTCCGCTACCAGGCGGGAGATCGCCGAATCGGGATCACCGAGGTCGCCGAAGTGGCGCGCCCGGGTCGGGCAGGCGGCCACGCAGGCGGGCTCCCGCTCCTCCGGCGGCAGGCGATCGTTGTAGATGCGATCGATGCAGAGCGTGCACTTCTTCATCACGCCTCGATCCGCGTCGAGCTCGCGCGCCCCATAAGGACAGGCCCAGGCGCAGAGACCACAGCCGATGCAGAGATCCTCGTCGACCAGGACGATGCCATCCTCGACCCGCTTGTACGACGCCCCGGTCGGGCAGACGGTGACGCAGGCGGCGTCCTCGCAATGCAGACAGGACTTCGGCAAATACACCGTGCGGCTGTCCGGCCCCTCGCCGACCTCATAGCCGTGCACGCGGTTCAGCCAGGCGCCGCGCGCCTCGGCGCCATAGGGGTCCTGGTCGGTCAGCGGCGCCGGATAGCCGCTCGTGTTCCATTGCTTGCAGCTGACCACGCAGGCCTGGCAGCCGACGCAGGTGTCGAGATCGATCACCAGGCCGAGGCGTCGGCTCGGGCGGGTCGCCGGCAGGCTGGTCATCGCGAGTTCTTCGACAGAGAGCGGTGGAAGGTCTCGCCGTAGCGCGAGACCGCCGGGGCGGCAGCCAGACCCTCGGGCGGGCGCAGGATCGCGAACTGCGGCGCGCTCGTCCCGGCCTCGGCTGCGCTCACACGCTCGAGCCGCACGCGGAGGTCGTACCAGGCCGCCTGCCCGGTCACGGGGTCGGCATTGGCGTAGCGATAACCACCTTCGCGCTCGGGCAGAAGATCATCGATCAAGTGATTGAGCAGAAAACCCTTCATGGCCTCTGGTGCATTCGCCGACAGGCGCCACGCACCCGCCCGCTTGCCGATCGCGTTCCAGGTCCAGCAAGTGTCGGGGTTGACGCCTTCCATCAGACGGAGCTGCGCCTTGACCCGGCCGTGGCGGCTGACGATCCAGACCCAGTCGTCGTCCTCGAGGCCGAGCGAGAGAGCGCGGGCGCGGTTCAGATAGAGCCGGTTGCTGCCATGAATCTGGCGCAGCCAGGCGTTCATCGAGCCCCAGGAATGGTACATGGCCATCGGTCGCTGGGTGATCGCGTGAAGCGGAAAGCCCGGCTGCTCGCTCGGCCCGTCCTCGAAGGGAGGGTACCAGAACGGCAGCGGGTCGAAATAGGTCGCGATGCGCGCCCGGTGGCGCTCGGGCGGCTGGACCTTGCCGTGACCTTGCGCGGCGAGACGAAACTGTTGCAGGACCTCGCTGTAGAGCTGGATGGCGATCGGTTCGGCCTTGGCGATGAAGCCCATCCGCACGGCGTAGTCGAGCCAGGCGCGATTGGCGTGCTTGAAGTAGCGGGCTTCGGGCGCGACCTCGTCGCGCCAGAAGCAGCCGTGCTCGACGTACTTCTGGAGCTGGTCGGGATTGGGCTCGCCCCTGCCTTTCTCCTTGCCAGCGGCGCCGCGCCAGCCGGCCAGCGAGCCGATCCCGGGCTGACGTTCGTGATGGATGATGTAGTCCGTATAACCGTTTGGAAATCGCGGACTACCGTCCTCTTTGGTCATGCCGGGCAGACCGAGCCGGTGACCGAGGTCGAGGAGTACGTCCTGGAAGGGGCGGACGTCGCGGTCGGGCGCCAGCACCGGCTGGCGAATCGAGTCGGCCGGGCCGTCCGCCGCGCAGATCGGTCGATCGAGGAGCGAGATACAGTCCCAGCGCTCGAGATATGTGGTGTCGGGCAGGATCAGATCGGCGTAAGCGACCATCTCCGAGAAGTAGGCATCGGAGTAGATGATCCGCGGGATCCGATAGTCGCCGCTCGCCGGATCGCGCGCGGTCAGCATCGCGATCGTGCCGCCGACGTTCATGGCCGAGTTCCAGGCCATGTTGGTCATGTAGAGGAACAGGGTGTCGATCGGGTAGGGATCGCCCCGGGCGGCGTTGCTGATCACCAGGTGCATCAGGCCATGGGCGGCGAGCGGCGCCTCCCAGGAGAACGCCTTGTCGATCCGCCGCGGCGTGGTGCCGTCGGCCTCGACCAGCAGATCCTCGGGGCCACTCGGAAAGCCGAGTGGCGGGCCGGCCATCGGCTCGCCCGGTGCAATCTCATCTGCCTTGCCGGCCGGCTTCGGCGCCGGCGGGATCGGCTTCGGGAAGGGCGGCTTGTAGCGGAACCCGCCCGGAGCGTCGATGCTGCCGAGCAGCGCCTGCAGGAGATGCAGCGCGCGGCAGGTATGAAAGCCGTTGGCGTGCGCCGAGATGCCACGCATGGCGTGCATGCTGACCGGACGCCCGATCATCTCCTTATGCCGCCGACCCCAGGCGTCGGTCCAGGGCTGATCGAGCACCAGCGGCTCGGCGAACGCGGCCTGCGCCAGTTCGGCCGCGATCCGGCGGATCGTTGCGGCCGGAATGCCGGTCGGCCCGGCCGCGGCGTCGGGGCTGTAGGCCGGGTCGAGATAACGCTCGGCCAGGAGCTCGAAGACCGGCCGCGCGCGCTGGCCGCGCGGCAACGTCACGGCGCCTTTCAGGTCGGGCTTCAGAGCGGGGTGATTCGCCGAGCGCAGCCGACCGGCCGCGCGGTCCCAGCAGAGCGCCTGGCCGTCGGCGGCGCGCAGGAACCGCCCGTCGTCGGCGCCGCCGGGGTTCTCGATCACGAGCCAGGGCGCATTGGTGTAGCGGATCAGGTAGTCGACATCGACCAGGCCGGCGCGCAGCAGCTCATGGATCAGCGCGAGCACGAACAGGCCGTCGGTGCCGGGCGTGATGGCGAGCCATTCGTCGGCGATCGCCGAGTAGCCGGTGCGGACCGGGTTGATCGAGACGAACTTGACGCCGCGTGCCTTCAGCTGGCCGAGCGCGATCTTGAGCGGATTGCTGTCGTGGTCCTCGGCGCAGCCGAACAGCATGAAATAGCGCGTGTGCTCCCAATCGGGCTCGCCGAACTCCCAGAACGAACCGCCGATCGTGTAGAAGCCGCCCGCGGCCATGTTGACCGAGCAGAAGCCACCGTGGGCGGCATAGTTCGGCGTGCCGAACTGGCTTGCCCACCAGCCGGTCAGGGACTGGCTCTGGTCGCGGCCGGTGAAGAAGGCGAGTTTTCGCGGATCACTCCGACGGATGCGGCCGAGCCATTCGGTCGCGGTCGCGAGCGCCTCCTCCCATTCGATCTCGCGGAATTCGGAGGCGCCGCGCTCGCCGACCCGCTTCAAGGGCCTGGTCAGGCGGGCGGGCGCGTGGTGCTGCATGATCCCGGCCGAGCCCTTGGCGCAGAGCACGCCGCGATTGACCGGGTGATCGCGGTTGCCCTCGATGTAGCGGATCTGGCCGTCCATCAGGTGCACCTTGATGCCGCAGCGGCAGGCGCACATGTAGCACGTCGTGGTCTTGACCTCGTCGGAGATCAGCGGCGAGGTGTCGACGCGTCTTCGGGCGCTCAGAATTTCCTCCGATCATCGTGGAGACTGCCGAGCGAGCCGCAGCGCTCGGCCTTGACCCTCCCTATAGCGGGTCGCGTCAGAGCACGCGAGGGCGGAATGGATGAATCCTTTCGGTGGCCCGCGCAGCTAAACGCGAGGCCGGCCACACACTCTCCCGCGGCTACCAGGACACTGTTGACTTTCTGACCATCTCGCGGCCTTCTACCGCAAGTTTCTACGGGGCGGGTTGGTTGGGTCAGAACGGCGCGTCAGCGAAAGAAAACATGGCCACAAAAGCTGTACTCGCGAGACCTGTACTTGCACGTGATCAACACTCTCCGTGTTAAGATGGGCCTGCTAGACTTGCATGCCAATGCCGCCCGCATCGGTCCGCTGATTCGAGGGGAGGCGGCTTGCGAGCATGTGCTACATGGAGTCGCTCTGAGAGCGTATATGCTTGGCCGAATTCTCGAATACATTTGGATATCGCGAGTCCTCTGCGAAATACACCCTTGGATCATGAATAACTAGTTGACTTGAACTTGCATCTAAACTCTCTTTATCTTCATGTCTGCGGCACACTCGATAATCTGGCATGGTGTATGGCGTTCGAGTTCGAAATCCTGGATGCTGTGGAAGAGAACGAGCTCAGATTTCGAAGTCAAGTGTTCCTTTTTTCTAAAGACTTCATGTGCAGGTTGGCGAAACTCATGCCAGGTGTCGCAGACTCGGTGAGAGGGTACAGTGATTGGTATTGGGCTCTCAGAGAGATTCGCGGCCCAGCCGCTCACCGAATCCCGATCTATGCCGTACCAGCAATCATGACACCACAGGACGCCCACAAATGGCGGCGAACCTTCGATGAAGCGATGAAGCAGGAGGAGCTTGACAAAACGCGACGCCTTCTTGCCGAGAGAATGTAATCGGAAGTTATGCCCCGATCTTTGCTCACTCCCACCGGGAGGTGAGAGGACTCACCCGGTGTGGCCACAAGTCTATGTGGACTTGGGCAATATGACCGATATCGCCGGAAAGATTATTGGTGTCTTACTGAATCTTACATCGCTTTAGCTTCTTCGGAAGCCCAGAGCCGCTTGCAAACTAACGGTCTCCGCGGAGCGCTCGGACTGACTTAGGTCGGTCTTACCGTCGGTTCTCCAGCCTGCGGCTTCGACGCAGGCTGGTGTTCGCTCTATGATTGATCTAACGTCGCGTCGCTCAATCTACAGGTCAGGAGAAGCTCCGATGCGAAGCTTACTTAAGAGGTCTGACTTCCAGGCCTCATCACGTAGTGGCCGCCGCTGCGATCGTGCTCATGCTGTTTGTCATGATCGACGCAGCTCCTACCGCGACAGTTACCGAGAGGCCCTTCGCGCGATCGCAATCATTGCCAGCGTCTACATCGAAGGAGGATTTTTGGTTGAAGCGATGCGGGCATTACGCCCGAGAGCCGCTGTACCTGCGCAAGGAGCTGAGCCGGCGGCGACGCCGGAACAGCCTAAGCGCCGGCAGTACATGGGATTCGGCGACGAGCAAGTGCTGGAGTCCTTGCAGGGCGTCCTGAAGCCCGACCGAGTGGACTAAGTTCGATCATCGGCCCAGTCCGCCAGCGCGAGGCGCCGTCGAGCGCAGCGACGCGCCTTGACTACACCAAGCCCCTCGGCAATGTTGCGCGCGTCCGCGCCCCCCGGCTCCCGAGACGTCCATGGACATCTACCTTCCGATCGCCGAGATGTCGGTCAACCTGTTCTTGTTGCTCGGCCTCGGCGGTGCGGTCGGCTTTCTGTCCGGCGTGTTTGGCGTGGGCGGCGGTTTCCTGATGACGCCGTTCCTGATTCTGCTCGGCATCCCGCCGGCCGTCGCGGTCGGCTCGCAGGCCAGTCAGATTCTGGCGTCCTCCTTCTCGGGCGTGATGGTGCACATGCGGCGCGGCAACGTCGATGTGCGCATGGGGCTGGTCCTGGCCGCGGGCGGCCTCCTCGGCTCGGCGCTCGGCGTCTGGC
>JBKPDM010000536.1:0-3695 GCA_046727895.1 Pseudomonadota bacterium
GGCGGTGCGAACGCGCGGGTGGTGGCCTACCGTACGCCTCCGCCCAGCGGCTGCGGAGCTGATCGATGCTCAGGGTCTCGAGCGCTGCAATCCGCTCGATCAGCGGGTCCGGTACGGCGGCCTCGATCCGGGTGCCGTAGATCGCCTCGCCCGGTACGATCGGGCATTGGGCCTGGGACAGCGAGGGCATGGGCCGGCTCCTTGGGCGTGGCGCACCACGAGACGTCGCGGCGCTTCCACCACCCCAAGCCCCGCCGGCGCACCGGGCGGGGCGAGCGGGCCGCAGCCCTTATTCCTCACCGCTAAGCAGTGCTTGCCTGGCACAGAAAGTCAAGTGAAACAGCCGTCCAGGCGCGCGCGCGTTGGACCGCTGCGCCCAGCGATGGCGAGCGCCTGCATCACCGGAATTCGCCGCGTGCATAGCGGGCGAGGCCCCCATCTCTCCGCCCGAACTCCGCTTCCCAAGCCAGCGCTGCCTGGCTCGGCACGATGACGAAATCCTCCGGCCGGATCGGACGACCACCCCGCCAAGCCAGGTACTGCGCCATGCTGTCGACCTGATCGTCGTGCCGCCCGCGCGGGAACTGCAGCAGCTCGGTCTGAAACACGTCGAGCCAGGGTGCCGTGCGCGGCAGCAGCACCTGGCCCGCCTCTAGCTTGGCGGTCTGGGCATACATGCGGGTCACCTTGTCAGCTTCGGCCTGGACCGCGAGCGGATGCACCCGCCCCTCGGCGCGCAGGTCCTGCAGCAAGGCCGTGCCCGAGCCCTTGTCCTCGATCAGCACGGCGTCCGGACGCCAGCGCTGGGCCTCGGCCACGATCCGCTGCTTGAGCGCCGGATAGTCCAGCCGCACCCGGACCACCTCCAGGAGATAGTGCTCCTGGCGGCGCCGCAGCCAGATCGTGCCGACCGACCAGTCGTGGATCTCCTCGGCCTTGCTCGCAGTGTCCCAGCTATGCACGATCAGGTCGCCCGAGCCGCGCGTGGGCGGCGTGTCGTAATGGCGGAACCACGCCCACTTGATCAACTGGCCGTCCAGCGGCAGCGGCTCTTGCTGATACTGGGCCGAGAAGTCGTAGCTGCCGAGAGCGTGCCGGATGCCCTGCAACGCAGCGAGCGGCTCGCGGGCGGGGTGCAGCGCCTCGCCGGGCCGACGCCCGACGGTGGTGCCGTCGGCCAGCACGAAGCGTTCCGCCTGCGTGGCGATCGCGGGCAGGTTGAGCATCTCCCAGCGCTCGCCCGTACCCAGCAGGTAGCCGACCAGATCCTCGACGTGCAGCCGTTGCGTGACGACCAGGATCACATCCTCGCTCTTGTTATCGAGCCGCGAGTACAGCGTGGCGCGGAACCAGTCGTTCACGGTCGCCCGCTTGGCCTCGGACATAGCGTCCGCGGCCTTGAGCGGGTCGTCGACGATCAGCATGTTGCCGCCGCGGCCGGTGAGCGTGCCGCCGACCGAGCTGGTCAGGCGAAAACCGCGCCCTGTGGTGGCAAACTCGAGCTCGCTGCTCTTGGCCGGATCGGGTCGGGTGTCGGGAAAGGCATGCCGATACCAGCCGCTGTCCAGCACCGCCTTGCAATCGCGAGCATGCTTGGCGGCGAGCTCCTGGCCGTAGCTGGCGCAGATGATCCGGTAGCCTGGGTCGTGGCCGAGCAGCCACGCCGGGAACGCGACCGAGGCACAGAGCGACTTCAGGTGCCGCGGCGGCAGGCAGACGATCAGGCGCTTGCTGCGCCGCCGACGGCAGCGCTCGAGCCGGTCGGCAATCAGCTCGATGTGCCAGCTGATCAAGTAGCGCTGCCCCGGCATGACGGTCTGGAAACAGCGATGAATGAAGCTCGGCAGGTTGTGTCGGAGCACCAGGGTGAGCAGCTCGCGCGGTGATGGGCTCATGGCGGGGTTTGGGTGCCGGTCGCGTTAGATGCTGGTTCGTCGTCCGGCAAACTGTCCGACGGCTGACGCAGCAGCCGGGCCTTGAGATCCGAGAGGACCTCCCACTCCTCGGCCAAGAGCGGGGCATCGGGCTCGCAACCCGAACCGGCGGCCGCCTCCTGGCGCAGCACCAGGTCGACCAGCTTGACCATGGCGCCCAGCTCGCCCTTGAGCGCCTTGTCGAGCAAGCGCATGACCACCGCCCGCTGCCGGCTGATGCGGCGCTCGGTGCCGGCCTCGCGGACGGTGATCCGCTGCTGCAGCACCTCACGCAGGTCGGTCAGCAGGTTCCGCGCTTGCCGGGGCCGACCTTTCGGATTGCCCGACCGGCCCTTCCGGAAGCGGCTGTGCTGCGGCGGCTTTTTGTAGCCGACCTCGTAGTCACCTGACATGCGCGGCGGCCTCCCGCTGGCGAGCGGCCTTGACCGCAGCGGCGCGGTGCTCGGCAAGGCGATCGAAGGTGAGGCCGCTCTCGGCGTGGACAGCCGCGCGACCCGCGTGCTGCTGCCAGCGGCGGATCGCGACATCGACGTAGCGCGGCTCGAGCTCGAGCCCAAACGCTTGTCGGCCGGTGCGCTCGGCGGCGAGCAGCGTCGTGCCGCTGCCGAGAAAGGGATCGAGGACCACAGCGCGCCGCTTGGAGGCATCCAGGATCGCGTCGGCCACCAGCTGCACCGGCTTGACTGTCGGGTGCAGGCGCAACGCCTCCAGCCGGCAGGCGCCTAAGGAATTGACACCGGGATGGCGCCAGACGTTGCTCCGGTGACGGCCGTGGCGGCCAAGCTCGACATTGTTCACGTGCGGCGCGCTGCCGCTTTTGAACACCAGCACCAGCTCATGCTGCGACCGGTACAGGCTGCCCATGCCGGCATTGTCCTTGACCCAGACGCACAGGTTCTTGAGCTCGCGGTAGACCACCCGGCCGGCCGTAAGCAGCTCGCTCAAGTGCCGCCAATCCATGCACACAAAATGCAGCGCGCCGTCGGCGCTGTGCCCGGCGGCGTGGCCGAGCACGGTGGCGAGGAAGGCGGTGAACTCCGCCTCGGACATCTCGCCCGACGCCATGGCAAAGTCGGGGTGCCTGGTCCGACCCAGACCGCAGACATGGCCGTCGACCGGAACGTTATAGGGGGGATCGGTAAACACCAGCTGCGCCGCCTTGCCCGCCATCATCCGATCGAAGGCGTCGGCGCTCGTGGCGTCGGCGCATAGGATGCGATGCCGGCCCAAGCACCACAAGTCGCCGGGCGCGGAGACCGGCGGGCCGTCAGCTTCGGGCAGGCGGTCCAGGATGTCCTGCTCGCCGGCGGCGGGATCGAGCAGGAGGTCGATCTCGGCCATCTCGAAGCCGGTCAGCTCGAGGTCGAAATCCAACTCGAGCTCGCTGATGTAGCGTAGCTCCAGCGCCAGCAGCTCGCGGTCCCAGCCGGCCGCCTCGGCGAGCCGGTTGTCGGCGAGCGTGTAGGCGCGCTTTTGCGCCTCGCTCATCTCTGCCAAGCGGATCGTCGGGACCTGCGCCATGCCCAGGCGCCTGGCCGCCGCGAGCCGGCCGTGGCCTGCCAGGACCCGGTCCTGCCGATCCAGCAGAACTGGGTTGGTAAAGCCGAACTCCTCGATGCTCCGGGCGATCTGCAGGATCTGTCGCTTCGAGTGCGTCCGCGGGTTGCCCGAGTGAGGCTCGAGCTCTGCGATCGGACGGTAGGCGATGCTAAGTTGCTCGGTCATGCGCGTTGGCCCTGGAAGTGGTCGTTGCCGAAGGCT
>JBKPDM010000537.1:0-12293 GCA_046727895.1 Pseudomonadota bacterium
ATCGGCTTCCACCGCCGGCTCCCGCCGTTTCAGGCCAAGCGCATGGACTGGCGGCGCTTCGGTGCGCTGGCAGAGAGGCGGAGTATGTCCGCTCCTGGGCTCCCCATTTTGCCCAGGCTCAAGGACGCTGCTTGGCAGAGAAAAGAGCCTATGGCATCACCATATTTCGACCCTGATATGGTGCAGTAGGAGAGCACCAAAACCCCCTCTATCACCGGCAAGAGTGGCCTGCGCGCTCGGCCACAACGCGGCGCGGGGCAGAGGGCCACGGCGCTCTAACAGCGGCTGCCGCCCCTGTTTCGCCGAGCTCGCCCTCGCTCGCGGCGATAGCCGCTACCAGCGTCTGCTCCGCAGCCTCTGCCGGGCCCACCTGCCTGATCCTCGACGACTGGGGGCCGGAACCCATGCTCGCAGCGCGATTGCCATCGTCCCGAAACAGGTCAGACGAGAGGAACCCGAGGTCAATGCCGCGATCTCAGAGGATCCTGTCGATGGTGTAGTCTTTGATCCGTTTACCGGATACGAAAACGATGATCTCGCCGATCAGGCCAAGGGCGATGATCTGAATGCCGAGCACGATCAGCAGCACGCCGAGAACCAGCGCCGGCCGATCCGCCAGCGCGATGCCCAGGAACAGGCGGGCGAACGCCAGCCAGCCGGTGTAGGCGAGGCCGACCAGCAGGACCGGGAGCCCGAGCAAGCCGAAGAACCGCAGCGGCGTCTTGATGAACTTGAGCACCATGTACAAGGCGAGTATGTCGAGGATGATGCGCAGGCGCCCAAACCCGCCGAGGTTCGCACCCCCACGAGAAGGTTCGGCGCTGCCCGGTCGAACGCTGACCTCGCGCACGCGAAAGCCCCGCTCGCCCGCCACCACCGGCAAGAAGTGCGGCTGGAGACCGTAGCCGACAAGCTCGCCCAGCACTTCGCGACGGCAGGCGCGTACCCGACACAGCAGGTCGTTGAAGCTATGGCCGAACAGCAACTTCAGCAACCAGTGAAAAGCGGCTGTCTGCAGGCGCGCCGTGATCGCGCCGCCGGTCTCGGGCCAGCGCCGGCCGACCGCCATGTCGTATTGGTCGAGTTCGGCGACGACGCGGTGTAGATCCGCGGGATCGACCTGGCGGTCGGCCGACAGCATGAGAATGATGTCGCCGCCTGCATGCCGGAAGCCGCTACTCAACGCCTCCGCTTCGCTGGACCGGCGAGCGAAGATCACAATCTTCAGCCGCTCGTCGCCGGCGCTGAGCGCGGTGAGGTCGGCGAGCGCTGTCGACGCCTCCTCGCTGACCACGTAAATCAGCTCGTAGGGCAGGCCAATACTCGAAATGGCTTCACGATAGGCCTGATAGACCTCGGGAACGTCCGTGCGATCTCCAACCAGCGGAATGATCGCCGACAGCCTCCCTGACGCGGCCCGCCTCGCACTTTCGGCCGACGCAGGAGCAGCAACGCTGCCGCGTGCATCGAGCTCTGCTATGGGCTTGCCCACGACCCCTCACGCCGCCAAAGGAGCGCGTCCAAGCAGACTGCTGGACAATCCGACCGACGCCGCCATCGACTCACACCCATACAGATCATAGCAGGCCGCACGTCGCGCCGCCGCGTCGAAGTCCTGGGGACGCTCACCTCCCGAACCTCAAACGCTCCGCCGCCGTCGGCCGCGAGCCACCCTGGGCGGCCGCCCTACCATCGGTCCAACAGCGGAGGTCTCGCCGGCAAGCTGAAGCACCAGGTAGCCAATCATGCCGAGCAGGGCAAGAAACACGGCCAGCGAGCCCGCGAGAATCGACAGGCCCATGTAGACGATCTTCGGTGATGCGCTGCTATCGATCGCATCGACGAGCGCGATGACCAAACATGAGACGGCCACCAGCGCTGCGATCGACGTCGCTTCCGCGAAACAGAACAAGGGGCGCTTGGCGAACACCAGCAAGGTCCTGACCGCCATCAGGTCGACGACGACCTTGTAGATTCTGGATAAGCCATATTTCGAGTGGCCGAACCGCCGCGGATGGTGGCGGACCTCGACCTCTGCGATGCGGGTGCCGGTGATCGACGTCATCGCAGGAATGAAGCGGTGCATTTCGCCATGAAGGAGAACCCCCTTGATCAGGTCGGCCCGGTAAGCCTTCAGCGTACAGCCGGTGTCCTTGATCGGAACGCCGGTCACCTTGCGGATCAGCCAGTTGGCCACCACCGAGGGTAGTTTCTTCGAGACGAGCTTGTCCTGCCGATCGCGCCGCCAGCCGACCACGAGGTCATAGCCCTGGTCGATCTTCTCGAGCAATACGGGGATGTCGGCCGGATCGTTCTGCAGGTCGGCATCCATGGTGATCAGTATGTCGCCGGAGGCATGGTCGATGCCGGCGAGCATGCCGGCGGTCTGGCCATAGTTCTTGCGGAACTTGAGCACCTTGACCCGTCCGTCACGCGAGGCCAGCGCGGCGCAGCGCTCGAAGGTGCCATCCGTGCTACCGTCGTCGACGAAGATGATCTCGAAGCTGAGCGCGAGCGGTTCGAGGGCATCGATGATGGCGTCATAGAGCGGCGTGACGCTCTCGACCTCGTTATAGGCCGGAACGATCAGCGACAAGGTGAGGCTTCTAGACCTAGCCAACGAAGGTCTCAATCGATGCCTATCTGCTCGATCACCGAGCTTGGCGGGAGCCGCGACTCTCCAGCGTGTAGGGCCAATTCGTGGCCAACCTGCCTAACAGTAGAAAGCCGACATGGGCATTGTAAACTACCTGTCGTGAATCGGTCCACGACGTCCAGGACCGCCAATACATACATCGCCGCGCGCATTCGCGATGCACGCGACTTCCGGCGCGTGCTGTTCCTTGCCGCACGGGAGGAGGGCGAAGCGCCGCTGCCCTATGTCCGCCAGATCATCCGCACAGGCCTTACCGCCGCCTCTACCCGGCTCGAGGCGATCTCCCCGGAGCTTGCGACCCAGTTTCTGGACGTGGAGTTCTCAGAGGCCAATTTCAGCGATCGGTTCCTGCTCTCGGCCTGGGGCACCCTGTCCGCGAGGATGCGCCCGCTCTTGACCGAGACCGTGGTTCGCTCCCTTGCCGGCGCCGATTTCAGCGCCCGGGAGCTCATGTGGGGGACAAAGCCCACCACCGTCTATCTTCGCTGGCCTGAGCGCGATCTGCTGGCGCTTTCGCCCCTGGTGAGGCTTATGTGGGGCTCGCTCATAGACGAGCTGATCATGACCTACGACGCTGCCCAGGGCAAGGAGTGCCGGCCTGTGCTCCTGTGAACTACAGATAGCTGAGACACCGCCTTGTGCTTATTGAAGCAATGCAAGGAGGTGAGCATGACGGACACGACGGCACGGGGCGCTGGGCCGGCGGAGCGCGCCCATCACGCTGGCGGAGACGGGCGAGCGCGCGCGCGGCGCTGGCGCATGTCGGCGGTCTTGCCGGCGGCACCGCGGCTGGGTCGGCAGGGCCTGGGACCGCCGACATAGGCCTCGTCGGCCTCGACCCGCTCGGCAAGCGGCGCACGCTCGGGGCGGCGTACCATCGTGCGGTTGCGCGGAGCGGCGCTCTTGAACCGAGCACGGCGCCATCGCAGGCTGTCACTCGACCGGCCGGACTTCCGGAACTGCGGGGCGAAACCATCACGCAAGGGGGACAGATGGGAGCAATCTACGGCGTTTTGGGCGATGCCTCCCTGGCCGAAGTCGAGACGATGGGACATCGGCTTGCCCACCGTGGCAGTCAGCACGCCGAATGGAGCCTCAGTTCAAGGCTGCATCTTGGTCAGCGGGTAGCGCCGCGGCGACATAGTTCGCTCCTCCCCGGGGGTTTCGTGGCCCTCGACGGCTTGATCGAGAATCTTGAGCAAACGGCGGAACTCTTGGGCCGGCCGGCCGACTTGGCAAAGCCCAGCGACGGCGAAGGTCTGATCCTCGAATTGTTCCACAAGTTCGGTCCGGACTGTTTCCGGTATTTCAGTGGTGCATTCGCCATTGCCTTGTGGGATTCAGAACACGAGGTCCTGGTGCTTGCCCGCGACCCCTTCGGCGCACGCTCGCTGTCCTATGCCGCCCTGCCCGATCGCTTCGTCTTCGCCAGCGAATACAAGGCGCTGCTCGCCCTCCCCGACGTTCCTGCCACGCCGAACCTCGATGCCATTCAGTTCATCAACAGCACCAGGAGTGCGCTCAGCGACGCATCGTGCCTGGCGCAAGCGTTTCCGGTGCCGCCCGGACACTGGGTCCGTGTCCAGGGATCGCGGGTCGAGCGGCGACGATACTGGCAGCCGGAGCTGCGGATCGCGCGCCGATCCGAGGCCGAGCACATCCGGGTGTTCCGAGATACCTTTCTCCGGGCGGTTCGGAGGCAGATTGCGAACTACGAGAGAATCGGCGTCGCCTTGAGCGGGGGGCTCGATGCGGCGTCGGTGGTGGCGGGAATCCGCCATGTCGCGCCGGATCGGGAGATCCACACGTTCTGCGCCGGCTTCGGGCACGAAGACCCCGAGCTGGTGGGCGCGGCCGAGACGGCGCAGCATTTCCATACTGTGCATCACGCAGTCATCGTGCCGCCCGCAGATCTGTCTGAAATTCTGCCGGCAATGACTTGGCATCTCGAGGATCCAGTCGGCCGTGAGGATGTCCCTTACATCTATGCCTGTGCCCGGGAAGCTCGGGGCACGGTCGATGCGATGTTGGGCGGGCATTTGATTGACCTGCTGCTCGGCGGCATGCCGCGCCACCTGCTGGTGCGCCTCGCCCAACTCGTGCCGCCGGCGCGCCCGCTGCTCGGAGATCTGTTCCGCTACACCCGCGCCGGGCAGGAGCCGCGCACACGCCTTGGCGCGGCGGTCTTGCGCCGCTACTTCCGCGGTGGCATCTTTCCGCCGCCCCGCATCCGCGGCGCCGCCGACCTTCCGGAAATCGATCTCACACCGACCTCCGGATCGGAGCCACTCACGGAGCATCTGCGCCAGAGTCTCATGATTTACCAGGGCGAAGGGGGATACGATCGCCTGCAGGCCGCGTTCGCGGTCGACCTGCAAACTCCCTTCGGAGATCCCGAGTTCGTATGCCGCACGTTCCAGATCCCCGACCGGCTCAAGATCCGCGGGCGCACCCACAAATTAATCCTGCGGGAAGCGCTCAAGGGTGTGCTGCCGCCTTCGATCTCGGCACGCCGCAAATCTCTTGCCCGGCTGCGCAACGATTCGAAGCTCGCCGAGGTGATCGATGCTTTGGCTGACCGACTCCTCTCGTCGGCGGCCGTACGCGAGCGCAACGTCTTCGAACTCGGCTATATCGATCGGATAAGGCGGCGTGGTGCCGGCCAACCGTATCCCGAGGAGCGGCTGTACCGTCTCTGGACAATGCTCCTCACCGAGCTCTGGTTCCGCATCTTCGTCGACCGGCGAGGCGCTTTTCCCACCGGAAGTCTTTGGTAGTCCCGGGGTCGGCTTGGGCACACCGGCGACCGCCCGCAGAAAATCGCCTCATCAGCCTTCTGCAGCAGCTCGACCAGGGCCATTCTCTCCTCGGTCATCGGGTTCTCCGTCGGCTCGGGTGAAGCGTTCCAACTCCACCCTAGCCGAAGCATCCGATGACAACCTCGCCGGCGACGGCGGCGCACCTGCGCCAGACTCGTCGAGGGTCGCTCCGGCGCGCCGCTTGCTCAGCGAATTTCCACCACCTCCGTGGACGCTAACTTTTCCAGGCTAGGCCAATGATCAGAGACGTTTCGCGCCTCGCGTCCTCAAGCTTTGATGTGGTCATCATCGGGGGCGGCATCTATGGCGCGTGCGCCGCTTGGGACGCGACTCTGAGAGGCCTTTCGGTGGCTCTCGTCGAACGTGTCGACTTCGCCCATGCGACGTCCGCGCAGAGCCTCAAGGTCGTACATGGAGGGCTTCGATACCTGCAACACGCGGACGTCCGACGGCTCAGGGTTTCCGACCGGGAACGCACCACCCTCATGCAAATCGCGCCGCATCTCATCCACCGCTTGCCGGTGCTTCTCCCGACCTATCGGACCGGGATCCAGCGCAGACCCATTATCGCCGCGGCACTGGCGATGCACGAACTTCTCTCTTGCGACCGTAACCTGGGCGTTGGCGATCCCAGCAGGCGCATTCCCCACGCTCGCCTCGTTTCCCGCGACAGCTGCCTGCGCTTCGCCCCGGGGCTTCCAAAAGAAGAATTGACTGGCGGGGCCATCTACTACGACGGACAAATATACAATTCGGAGAGGTTGTGCCTTGCCTTCGTTCGGTCCGCGGCGGACCATGGTGCGTGCGTCGCAAACTATTTGGAAGCTTCGGCTTTCTTGAGGCGCGGGGATCGGATCACCGGCATCGTCGGGACCGACCTCCGCACGGGAGCCACCGTTGAAATCGCTGCAACAGCGGTTCTCAACGCCGCGGGCCCCTGGGTGGACCGCAATTTGCGCGCGCCTGGCGGTCTAGCGCATACGCGCCCGACAATTCCGCACGTGAAGACCATGAACCTGGTCACACGGTCACTCGCGCAAGAACACGCCATTGCGCTCACGGTGCCGCGGCGGGGCGCTGAAGGAAAAGCCGGCGCAGGCTCCCGGTTGGTGTACATCGCGCCCTGGAGGCATGGCTCAATCGTTGGCTCCGCACACTTCTTTGCCAGCGAGGGCACAAATCCCGACGCCTGCAGAGCCACTGAAAGCGAGATCGCGATGTTCCTTGACGACGTGAACGCTGCCTATCCCGCAGCGGCCCTTGGTCCCAAAGACATCACGTTTGTTCGCTGTGGCCTGGTCCCGAGCGACGACGTGGATTCCGCAGATCCCTACCGCACGGCCCGTCACCATCGCATCGTGGATCATGGCGCCGAAGGCGCCGAAGGACTGTTTTCCGTCATCGGTGTCAAGTATACGACCGCCCGCGCCGTGGCGGAGAAGGCCATCGCGCTCGTCGCCAAGAAGCTGGCCCGTCGGGTCGACCCTGGGCGCAGCGCCAAGGTGCCCGTGTACGGAGGGGCGATCGAATTCTTCGATGGCTTTCTGGCTGACGCCCTCTCTGAACGGCGCCAGGAGCTGTCCGAGGCCTCTATCCGCCAGCTGGTCCGCAATCACGGCTCAGAATACCGCGGCGTGCTTAGCCTCGCGCAGGACCGCCCGGAACTGATGAGCCCGGTGTCCGATTCATCCCCGGTGCTGAAGGCCCAGATCGTACACGCGGTCAAGCACGAAATGGCGCAAACACTCGATGATGTCGTTTTTCGACGGACCGAGCTGGCGACGGCCGGCCATCCGGGACGCGATTCCCTGCTGACTACCGCGCAGCTGATGGCCGAGGAGCTTGGCTGGGATGCCGACGGCATAGCCCGCGAAGTGAAGGCCACGGAGCGTCTCCTCGCCATGGCCCATGCGCGACTGAACTCATTCTGACCGGAAAGTCCCGATCAATGCGGATTCTCTTGCTTGCGCCGCAGCCGTTCTACCGGGACAGAGGCACTCCGATCGCTGTCGATCTTGTCGCTCGTGCGCTGTCCGAGCGAGGCGACACCGTCGACCTGCTGACTTACCATATCGGAACGGACGTCCCTCACAGGGACGTCCGGATCCATCGCATACCGCGCGTCCCATTTGTGCGGGACGTGCCCGCAGGCTTTTCGTTTCGAAAGATGCTGTGTAGCCTTGTGTTGGCCGCGAAAGCCCTTGAGATGGCGCGCAACTGTCGCTATGACGTCGTGCACGCGGTCGAAGAGGCGGTGTTTGTTGCTATTCTTATCCGCCGGCTGTACGGGGTTCCCGTCGTCTACGACATGGACTCTTCGCTACCTCAGCAGCTTGTGGGGGCGTATCCGTTCCTCCTCCCTCTGAGGGGATGGTTCACGTGGTGCGAACGCTGGGCTGTGAAGAACGCCCAGCTTGTTCTACCGGTTTGCGAGCCGGTGGCCGCTTTGGCGCGCCGGCATCGCCGGGAAGGTATCGTGATGCTTCCCGACGTCGCGGTGACGACGGCCTACGCCGCGAGCTCACCGCCGCCGCCTTCTCTCCGGCAGAAGTGCAGCGCACACGGTCCCCTTGTCATGTATGTCGGTAGCCTGGAAAAGAACCGCGGGATCAAGCTTTTGCTGGAAAGCTTTGCGATCGCCTCGGTACGAGTGCCGGACGCTCATCTGGTGATCATTGGAGGCACAGCCGCCCAGGTGGAAAGCTATCAAGGGTACGCAGATCGGCTCGGTTTGGCAGCATCCCTGAGTCTCATGGGATCGCAGCCCGTCAGCCATCTCGCCGGATTCCTAGCGCAGGCCGATGTCCTGGTATCGGCTCAACTGCAGGAAATAAACACGCCCATGAAAATCTACTCCTACCTGGCTTCCGGCAAAGCCGTTCTCGCCACCGACATATCCGCGCACAGGGCGGTGGTCAGTGAGAATTGCGCCGTACTTGCCGACCCAAACCCGGAAGCCTTCGCGGCTGCCCTCACTAGACTTCTTTTGGATCCCCATATGCGCCGTCGACTCGGCGAGGCGGGATTACGCCTCGTTTCCGACCGTTACGATTACTCCAACTTTCGACAGACGCTTTGGGCCGCGTATGATCTACTCAATTAGCTCAAATGTCCTGAACCCGGACAGAGGCTTGACAATCGTGACCGCGCTTGAAGTCGGTTGGACGGCACACCGCGGCGCGCTTGTCAAACGGCTTGCAACATTGATGGGGTGGACGGTCCCGCTACCGGCATCAAAGTGCCACACGCGGCGCTGGGCCGCGCGACTGAGAGAGTCCTGCGGTCTACAGTTGGATAAGACACCGCCTTGTTCCTATTGAGGGAGGCAGATGGGGTAACGGGCCGGCAGATCGACGGTGCTGTGTTCGGGCGGCCGTCCCTGCGAGTGATGGGTGTGTTCAACGGCGTCGGCCTCGGCCGCTGCCTGTGCATCATCGAGGGACGACCATGGATCAGTATGTTGGGATCGACGTGTCGCTGGAGCAGTCGAGCGTTTGCGTGGTGGACGCGACCGGGAAGGTGTTCCGCGAGGCGAAGGTGGCAAGCGAGCCCGAGGCGTTGATCGCCTGGCTCCGGGACCAACCCTGCGCGGCCACGCGGATCGGCCTTGAAGCAGGGCCGCTGTCGCAGTGGCTGCATGCCGGTCTCGAGGCGGCTGGCTTCGCGGTGCAACTGCTCGAGACGCGGCACGTGCGCAGTGCCTTCAAGACAATGCCGGTGAAGACCGACAAGAAGGACGCGCGCGGCATCGCCCAGCTGATGCGGCTGGGCTGGTTCCGGCCGGTGCACTGCAAGTCGCTGGCGGCGCAGGAGATCCGCACCTTGTTGACGGCGAGGAAGCTCCTGCAGACGAAGCAGCACGACATGCAAATGGCGGTACGCGGCATCCTGCGAGGCTTCGGGCTCAAGGTGGGGCCGACCACGCCCCCGACCTTCGAAGCGCGCGTGCGCGCGCTGGTGGTCGACCATCCGACGCTGGTGATGGCGACCGAGGCTCTGTTGGCGGCGCGGGCGGAGCTCCTGCGACAGTTCAAGGCACTGGACCGGAGGCTCGTAGTGGCGGGTCGTGCCGACGCCCGTGCGCGGCGACTGATGACGGTGCCGGGTGTCGGCAGCCTCGTGGCGCTCACCTTCACCGCGGCGGTCGACGATCCTTCGCGATTCCGCTCGTCGCGCCAGGTGGGCGCGCACTTCGGCTTGACGCCCCGCCGCTATCAGTCCGGCGAGACTGACGTGACCGGCAGGATCTCGAAGATAGGTGATCACGGCGTGAGAACTGCGCTCTATGAAGCCGCCAACGTCATCCTGACACGGCCGGTGAAGGGCTCGGCCCTGAAGGACTGGGCGCACGCCATCGCGAAGCGCAGCGGGCCGAAGAAGGCCAAGGTCGCGCTCGCGCGCAAGCTCGCCGTCGTCCTGCACCGCATGCTCGTTGACGGCACCGACTTCAGGGCCCGGCCGAAGACGGCAACGTAACGAAGGAGGAGTAGCACGAGCTTCGGGCGGGCGCGCCATCCGCCGGCCCGGCACGAGGTCCCGTCGTCGGGGACGCGGGATCGGTCCAGGCCGCACGAACTGGAGCAGCGTGCATACACGACTGCGCATCGGCAGATCGGCTGGACGGATCCTCTTCCGACCACGCCGAGGCTGCCCGGCCGCGAGGGGGTCATTGGTCGCGAAGTCGACGGAGGCCCTGCAGGCCGACCGGCGCTACGGCCATCAGAAACGCCGCCGGGGGCGCACAGACCAGGAGGATCAGGAGCCGCGAGGCGATCGCCAGCGCCAGACTGTCCGCCGAATCCACGCCGGCCAGAGCGAGCAGCCCGATCAGCGCCCCCTCGAACACCCCGAGGCCATCGATTGCGATCGGCAGGCGGGCCAGGAGCATGGCCAGGGCGAGGGCTGCGGCGAGGTCGATCGGCCCAACTTCGATCCGAAGTGCTAGTGTCACGACGTAGCTCGCGAGCAGGATCAGCAGATACTCGACCACCGTGAGCAGGGCGAAGGCGGCCACCACGCCGGGGCTCGAGAGGAAGGCGACATAACTTGCGTGGACCGCCCCGAGCCAGGCCGCGATCTTTCGTCCCAGGCGGCCGCGCAACCACGCGAGCGGCCTGAGGACGCCCTGCCAGAACGACAGCAGGACGCCCGCCACCAGCAGGGCGAGGGCCGCGAGTACGAGCCCGAGACTCGTCCGCAGCTCGGCGCGCCCGGCCAGCTCAGCGCTGAGATACGCGAGCGCTCCTGCCGCCGCGCTGAGCGCCACTCCGGCACCGATCAGCCGCTCGAGCGCGATCGAGGCGATGCTCTTGCTACCTGGTACGCCCCGCCGCCACAGCCACGCGCTGCGCAGCACGTCTCCGCCAATGGTGGCGGGCATGACGAGGCCGGAGAGCGTGGCCAGAGAGTACAGTCCCCAGCATTCCCAGAGCGGCACGCGCGCGGCCTGCGCAGCGAGCAAGAGGCGCCATTTGTAGCTCATGAGCAGGCGATCGGCCGCGAACAACGCGGCCGCGAGGCCCAACAGGCTCGGCTGCGCCGCGCGCGCCAAGTCGACGAAGCGGCCCCAGTGGACGACCCACGCCACCAGCCCGATCACGAGCAGGGTGAGCGCCAGCTGCAGGTGCCGGCCGCGGGATGCTCTGGCGCCGCGCGCCGAAACGTTGGCGGTGGTGCCGCCCTGCTCGGCCGGCACGGCGCAAGCTTCCCCGAGGACGTGGGCGTCGTCAGTCATCTGATGGCTCCGCCGCTCCGGCGCGCGCCGCCGGTCGCGCCTTGGCCGCGCACCGCGCCGCCCGGCGTGCCCGTCTGGCCGCGGTCTTCCGCAGGGCCCACTGACGGCGAGCTTGCTCACGGTCGTGACCGTGATTGTTCGAGCTACTCACGGCCGGGCCCCCGGGGCGGTCGTGGCCGTTGGAGCGCGCAACGGACTCTCGAGCTTGTCGAGGCGACCCTCGAATTCGCGGTCGCGATAGGAGCCGATCAGCAGCCCGAGGATGTGCGCCAAGCGGCCGGCCAGCTGAGGCTCGATCGCACCGGCTTTGGTCTGCGGTACAGCCGGCACAACTCGAGCCGCGCGCCCTGGACCGACATTCCCCATTATGCCGGTTGCTGAAGGCTGAGCTTGGCATCGAGAGTTGGGATCGAAAGGGCGCGCCGCACCGAGAGAAGCCACTCCGGGTTCGGGAGCGCCGTTTGGGGCGCCTTGGAGCGGTTCCCGGTCGATCATGGACGCACCTCGCTGCTGGGTCGCCATCGATCGTTGCTCTCTCCATGCTCATGCTGCGAGCGGCGGCGGCTTTTGGCCTGAGCCGATCGATGCAGCGCAGGATCTCGGTTAAAACACCACCCGCTCGACCTCGTCCAGGCTCACCGCATCGCTGGTCCGGTCATAGAGCTTGGTGGTGCGCGGGCTCTCATGCGCAGCCATCATCTGCGCCTTCTCGAGCGTGCCGCCGTTGGTGAGATAGATGGTGATCCCGGTCGCCCGGAAGGTGTGGCAGCCAATCTGGGTCGCGATCCCTGCCTGTCTTGCCCGTCGATAGATCAGCTCCAAGGCATTGCGGCGATCCAAGGGACGCTCGGAGAGACCGCCGTTTTTGGCGAGCGCGGCTCTAAAGAGCGGGCCTTTCTTGTCCTCCCCGATCCCTGCCGTGCGAACGTACTCGTCGAGGTACGCCTCGAGGGTGTGGTGCACCGGCATCTCGTGGTGCTTGCCGCCCTTCTCGTGCAGCCTGAGCCACCAGCGCTTGCCCTGCGGGAAGTAGTCCTCGACCCGCATGGCGAGCGCCGCGCTGATCCGGGCGAAGCCGTAGATC
>JBKPDM010000538.1:0-7882 GCA_046727895.1 Pseudomonadota bacterium
GTCGACCACGCACACCGAAGTCTGTTCCAACGACACGTCCAGTCCGGCATAGTACGTCATGGTTGCTCTCCTTGGTTCTGCTCCAACAAGCGATGAATCATCCATCGCTGGAGAGCAACCACCCGATTACCTCATGTGTCACGAACCTTTTCCATTTGATCATTCGCCGTCATCCGCGGGCAGAGCGCCGGCTACCGGACTTTGCGCTTGTGCGCTTCCATGTAGGCGCGCAGGACCGCGTTCATGCGGGTGAGGTGGCCGCGGCCCTGGGCCTTGAACCAGGCGAGCACGTCGGCGTCGATTGGCAGGTGAACCGAGGTTTTGCCGGGCGGAACCACCACCTGGGCGTGTCGCCAGAAGTCCTCGTCCAGCTCGATCTCCGGCGCGTCGGCGCGGGTCGGCACGTAGTCACCGCGGGCGGCCATCCGCTCGAGCTCCGCGGCCGAGTAGCGCTTCATATCTCCTTCTGCCATCCGGTCCCATCTTCCATGCGCTGATCAGGCGGCGGTTGCCGCTCCGCCAGGTGTAGGCCACAACGAAATACTCGTTGCCGACGCGACCCAGCGCGCGATATCGCGGTTCGTCGTAGCCGCCGCGCTCGTCCCGGGCTTCGATGACCGTGTCACGGAAAATGCGCGCCGCGAGGCGGAAGTCGACACCGTGGTCCTCGAGATTGCGCCGCCGCTTCTCCTCATCCCATTCGAAGCCGTCCATCGAAACCACACATACACGTCTGTGTACACGAAGTCAAGCCTGCGGGTGGCGGTGGATGCGAGGTACTTGGCAATCCGGATGCGACAAATGCGTCAGTTTTGCGCCATCCGTCCGGATCAGTCCGCGAGGGCTCTGGTCTCCATATCATTCCTGGCTGATTCGGGGCTGATACGCCGATCGGCGGAATCCGCCGGTTTCGAGCCTCGGGTATCAGCCAGATACACGAGATTGAGATTGAGTTGAGCCTCCATCGCTGAGTTTTCGAATTTACTTGAAGGCGCAAGTGATTCATGCGCCAAAAGTGCGCCATTTATGCGACAGTCATGCGCCAGGTCTGCGTCATTCAAAGTTATATGTGGCCAATGAGGCCGGGATACGACTGGGTCAATGTCGCTTTTAACATTAGATAGGAGTCATGTGCACCCCAAAACATCGATGGTGCGAGGGCATGATAGTTGACGTTTCTTGGTCACCATAAGTCATCGACAAGACAAAAGGTACCGAGCTTGTCATCCAGATCGGTTGAGGTTCCTGGGCGCGCGGATCAACCTGCAGTTCGGATGGAGGCGATGGAGGCCCTTTCGGACGACGGCAAAGTGAGAGAGTCAGCGTTCGAGAATCTCCTTCAGGAAGGCGCGGGTGCGGGGCTCGCGCGCTGTGGCGCGCGCATCGGCATCACTCGGCGGCAACCGCTTGCCCGGTCAGGCCGCGGTCATGGCAGACCCGCCAGAGGCGCGCCGCCGTGTGCGGCATCGGCAGGTGACTCACGCCCAAATGCGCGAACGCATCGACCACCGCGTTGGAGAAGGCCGAGACGCCGCCGACGTTCGGGCTCTCGCCCACGCCCTTGGCGCCGATCGGGTGGTGCGGCGAGGGCGTGACCGTGAAGTCGGTCTCCCAGACCGGCGTCTCGACCGCGGTCGGCAGGAAATAGTCGAGGAACGAGGCGCCCTGCACGTTGCCGAGATGGTCGTAGGCAATCTCCTGACCCATGGCGATCCCGAACGCTTCGGTCAGCCCGCCGTGCACCTGGCCCTCGATCACCATGGGATTGATCCGCGTGCCGCAGTCGTCGAGCGCATAGAAGCGCCGGACCTTGGTCTCGCCGGTATCCTTGTCGATGTCGACCACGCAGATGTAAGCCCCGAACGGGTAGGTCATGTTCGGCGGATCGTAGTAGTCGACCGCCTCGAGACCCGGCTCCATGCCTTCGGGTACGCTGTGATATGCCGCCCAGGCGATCTCCTTCATGGTCAGGGCCTTCTCGGGCAGGCCCTTGACCTGGAAGCGGTCGATGTCCCACTCGAGATCCTGCTCGGCGACCTCGAGCATGTGCGCCGCGATCTTCTGCGCCTTGGCCCGGATCTTTCGGCCGACCCGCGCGGCGGCGGCGCCCGCGACCGGGGTCGAGCGCGAGCCGTAGGTGCCGAGCCCGTAGGGCGCGGTGTCGGTATTGCCCTCCTCGATCTGGATCAGCTCCGAAGGGATGCCGATCTCGGTCGCCAGGATCTGGGCGTAGGTGGTCTCGTGCGCCTGGCCCTGGCTCTTGGTGCCGAGCCGCGCGATTGCGCTCCCGGTCGGGTGCACCCGGATCTCGCAGGAGTCGAACATGCCGACGCCCAGTATGTCGCAGTTCCGGGTCGGGCCGGCGCCGACGATCTCGGTGAAGAAGCTGACCCCGATGCCCATCAGCTCGCCTTTCGCCCGCTTCTCGGCCTGCTCCTTCCGTAGACCCGCGTAGTCGACCGCCGCCATCGCCTTCTTCATCGCGGTCGGGTAGTCGCCGGAGTCGTACTCCCAGCCGAGCGCCGAATGATACGGGAACTGCTCCGGCCTGATGAAGTTCTTCAGCCGGAGCTCCGCGGGATCGATGCCGAGCTTCTGCGCCAGCACATTGACCATGCGCTCGATCAGGTAGGACGCCTCGGTCACCCGGAACGAGCAGCGATAGGCGACGCCGCCCGGCGCCTTGTTGGTGTAGACGCCATCGACCGTGACCTGCGCGGCCGGGATGGCGTAGGAGCCGGTCACGATCGAGAAGAAGCCGGCCGGGTACTTGGTCGGATCGGCGCAGGCATCGAACGCGCCGTGATCGGCCAGGACGTGGCAGCGCAGGCCCGTGATCCTGCCGTCACGGGTCGCCGCGAGCTCGCCGGTCATGTGGTAGTCGCGGGCGAACGCAGTCGCCGAGAGGTTTTCGATCCGATCCTCGACCCATTTCACCGGCAGGCCGAGCACGATCGAGGCGACGATCGAGCAGACGTAGCCCGGATAGACGCCGACCTTGTTGCCGAAGCCGCCGCCGATGTCGGGCGCGATGATGTGGATCTTGGCCTCGGGAATGCCGGACAGGAGCGAGGCCACCGTGCGCACGACGTGCGGCGCCTGAAAGGTGCCCCAGACCGTGAGCTCGCCCTTCACCTTGTCCATCGAGGCGACCGAGGCGCAGGTCTCGAGCGGGCAGGGGTGCACGCGCTGATAGACGATCTTCTCCTTGACCGTGACCTCGGCCTTGGCGAACGCCCGCTCGGTCGCTTCCTTGTCGCCGACCTCCCAGGTGAAGATGTGGTTGTGGTGCCTGCGCGCGCCGTGCGCGCCCGTGGTCTTGCCCTCGAGATCCTCGCGCAGGACCGGCGCGCCCTCGGCGAGCGCCGCCTCGGGGTTGTTGACCGCCGGCAGCTCCTCGTAGTCGACCTCGATCAGCTCGACCGCATCGGCCGCGATGTAGCGGTCGTCGGCGACCACGAAGACGATCTCCTGGTTCTGGAACAGCACCTTGCCGTCGGCGAGCACCGCCTGGACGTCGCCCGCAAGCGTCGGCATGTAGTGCAGGTTGAGGGGCTTCAGGTCCTCGGCCGTGAGCACCGCGCGCACGCCCGGCAGCGCCTTGGCCTTCGAGACATCGATCGACTTGATGCGCGCGTGGCCGTACTGGCTGCGCACGAAGTCGCCGAACAGCATGCCCGGCAGCTTCAGATCGTCGACGTAGTTGCCCTTGCCCTGGACGAAGCGGATGTCCTCCTTGCGCTTGCGGGAGCAGCCGATGCCGCCCAGCGTCGCCTCGCGCTCTTCCTGGGTCATGGTCGCGGGGTCGGCCATCACTCTGCGGCCTCCGGGGCCTTGCTGGATGTGGAGCCGAGCTTGTCGGCGGCGTAGCGCACCGCCTTCACGATGTTTTGATAGCCGGTGCAGCGGCAGAGGTTGCCGGCGAGGCCCGCGCGGATCTCGGCCTCGCTCGGATCGGGGTTCTCCTGCAGCAGCCGGTAGGTACGCATGATCATACCAGGCGTGCAGAACCCGCACTGCAGCCCGTGATGCTCGATGAAGCCCTCCTGGATCGGATGCAGCCCGTCGGCCATGGCCATGCCCTCGACCGTCAGGATCTCACCGCCATCGGCCTGCACCGCGAACACCGTGCAGCTCTTGACCGAGCGGCCATCGAGATCGACGGTGCAGGCGCCGCAGTGGCTGGTCTCGCAGCCGATGTGCGCACCGGTCAGCCCGATCTCCTCGCGCAGGAAATGGATCAGCAGCATGCGCGGCTCGACCAGTGCCTCCACCGCCTTCCCGTTGACCGTCAGCTTGATGTGCTGCTTCGCCATGCTCAACCTCCCGCCCGCTCGCGCGCGCGAAGGATCGCGCGTCGGACCATGACGCCGGCGACGTGCTTGCGGAACTCCGCCGGCCCGCGCAGGTCCGCGGCCGGATCGGTGATCGCGACCGCGGCGGTGACCGCCTTCTCGGTTTCGGCGCCGTCGACGGGGGTGCCGATCAGCGGCTGCGCCGCGGCCTCGGCGAGCAACGGCAGGTCGGCGAGGTTCGTCAGCGCGATGCGCGCGTCGCGGCAGGTGCCGCCATCCATGACCAGAATCACGGCGGCCGCGGCGGTCGCATAGTCGCCGACCTTACGCTTCATCTTCTCGTAGGCCGAGCCGTGACCCGCGGGCGGCACCGGGATGCTGATCGCCATCAGGACCTCGCTTTCAGCCAGCGCCGTCCTGAACGCTCCCTGGTAGTAGTTGCGCGCTGCGATCGTCCGTTCGCCATCCGGTCCGCGCACGACGAACTCAGCGCCAAGCGCCATCATCACCGCTGGCATGTCGTTGCCGGGATCGCCGTTCGCGACATTGCCGCCGATGGTGCCGCAGTAGCGCACTTGCGGGTCGGCGATCTCGCGCGCGGTCTCGCGCAGGATCGGCACCTTCTCCACGAGCAACGCCGAGCCGATGATCTCGGCCTGGGTGGTCATTGCGCCAATCCGAACAGCACCGCCGGCGTCCTCGATCCCCTTCAGCTTCGGCACGGCGCGAAGATCGATCAGATGTGATGGGTTCGCTAGCCGGAGCTTCATCATCGGGATCAGGCTGTGCCCGCCGGCGAGCAGGCGTCCGTCGTCGCCGTGCTCGGCCAGAAGCGCCACCGCTTCCTCGACCGAGGTTGGCCTGTGGTAGTCGAATGCCCCAGGTATCACGGTCGCCTCCCCAGGTGTGGTTCTTTTCGTGCTGTTGTACAGTGTCGCGCGCGCCATTCGGATTGTCCAGCCACCCGCGCGCCCGGTCGATCACAGGTCCTCGATCGTGGGGCCGTGCCGGTCAAACCCCGCGTCGAGAGAGACTCGCACGTTGGCGGCGTTGGGCGTAGGGTGCTCGATATTGCCGGCTGTGGCCGACACGCGAAGGGCATCGGGGCCCGATGAACGATCGAGGGCGGCGTCCTGCGTGCGAGGTTCTGCGCCTGCGCAACCTCGCCATGATCGAGAACATCCGCCGCGCGGAGGATCCGGCGTGGCGTGATCGGCTCGAGCGGCAGCAGGTCGTGGCCAGGCTCGGCCTCCTGTTTGGCCGCAACGAGAACCCTCTCGAGGCGCTGCTCGAGCACGCGTACGCTCGTAGGGAGGAGCTGCGTGCTACGCCTTGGCCAGCGCGCCGACCGGCCGGGCGGAGCACAGATGGCGACTGAATGACCCCTGCACCCGGCTGACGAGGGCCGATGAATGCGATCGATGCCAGATCCCATGAGGTTTGCTGCCAGATCCGCCCAAGGCAGGATCAAAGAGGCGATGCCTGATCGCATACCCAAGCCTCCAGGCCGTGCGCCCGGAGAGCCGATCATCATCAAGGTGCCGTCCCGGCCGCCGGAGGTGCCGGAGATCGACGGGTCGCTGGAAGACGAGGACGATCTCGAGATCAGGACGCCGCCGGGGATCGTGCCGGAAATGCCACCGCCTCCTCGCCCTGAGGAGCGCGCAACGCCACAAGCGATGAGGCCGGTTGAGTTGAGTCGCTCGCTGCCCGAGAGCTGCGCGAACGGCGCGTCGTCGGCGCGGAGTCCGCGAGGAGTCTGCTGCGTTCGGCGGGATGCGCGGTAACGATCTGAGCGCGCCGGCCCCGGCGGTCGGGTTCCCCGGCTCCGTCGACCACGTTTCAGACGAGCCGGACCTGGTCGAGGTTGGCCGGTTCGACGCCCTCGCCGATGCCGAGCAGCGGGCGCTCGTGCTCGCGGCGGCCGGTATCGAGGCCCATCTGCTGAGAGACGCCGGCTTGGTCCGGCTCGGCGTGCTCCCGCCTGATGCGGCGCGCGCCCGCGAGGAGCTGGCATCCTACGAGCGCGAGAACGCGCCCGCGCGACGGCCGCGGCTCCCAGGGGCGGCCCTGCATCGGATCGAAGGCGCGCTCGCCTACGCCGCGGTTCTGCTCTTCTTCTTCGGGGCAGAGCGCCGGCACGCTCTCTCGGTCGACTGGCTGGCGGCGGGGGCGGCGGACGGCGGCCACATTCTCGCGGGCGAGTGGTGGCGCACCATCACCGCGCTTGCTCTCCATACCGATCTCGGCCACCTGATGAGCAATCTGGCAGTCGGCGTGGTGATCAGTCTGCTCGTCGCCGATCTCCTCGGCTCGGGTCTCGCGTGGCTCGCGATTCTCCTGGCCGGAGCCTTGGGGAACGCGCTCGACGCGCTGGTTCACTCCGCCGGCCATAGCGCGATCGGCGCCTCGACTGCCTGGTTCGGCGCGCTCGGCATCCTCGCGGGCCATGCGCGCCGCTCGCGCATCGTCCCGTGGCGGGGCGGGCTCCGCCGCTGGGCGCCGATCGGCGCCGGGATCATGCTGCTCGCTTTTCTCGGCTTCGGCGGTGAGCGGACCGACGTCGGGGCGCATGTCGCGGGCTTCGCGGTCGGCCTCGGGATCGGGTTCGCGCTCGCCCATGGCGCCGGCCGGGTGCCGCAGGGAGCGCGCGCGCAGCGGATCTACGGCGCGGCGGCGTGCGGCCTGTTCGCCCTCGCCTGGCTGCTCGCCCTCCAGGTCTAGGTCGACCGCCACGCTCACGCAGGAGGAAGAGACATGCCCACGGTCATCGAGGTCGCGCCGGTGCGCAAGAGCATCCGGGTGAAGGCCACGCCGGAGCGCGCCTTTCAGGCCTTTACCGCCGACATGAGCCGCTGGTGGATCAAGACCCACAGCATCAACAAGTCGCCGATCAAGGACATCGTGATCGAGCCGCGGCCAGGCGGGCGCTGGTTCGAGCGCGGCGAGGACGGCAGCGAATGCGACTGGGGCAGGGTGCTCTCCTGGGAGCCGCCCGGCCGGCTGCTGCTCGCCTGGCAGCTGACGCCGCAATGGACGTTCGATCCCGCCCTGATCACCGAGCTCGAGCTGCGCTTCCTTCCTGACGGCGAGGGCACGCTGATCGAGCTCGAGCATCGCCTCGACGGCTACGGCGACGCGGCCGAGGAGATGTTCAAGATCCTCGACGGCCCGAACGCCTGGGCCGGCCTGCTCCAGGCCTTTTCGAGAGTGGCGGCATAGAGATCGCGCGGTAGGGAGTGAAATTACTTGAACGCTGACCCGTACAGCCCCCTCTCTTAGCTGTGGCCGAAGGGATTCGGATCAAGAATTTCGTTCACGCTGTCTTTCTTTTTCCTGTTACATTTTCGGCATACCAGTCGCAAGTTGTCTGGGGTAGTTTGGCCACCTCGAGAAAATGGCATAACATGATCAAATTCTACTTGATCATCGAAAATGTTGCATTTGCATGATCGGCATATTTGTCCATCTCGGCGTACGACCTGGAGCATAACTTCACGGGGGATGTTGCGAGTCGTTCTCCTTCCTTCTTTTGTTTCGGTAAACGGTTCTGCAGAGAAGAACACCGGACATACGTGTCCGTAGAT
>JBKPDM010000539.1:0-2024 GCA_046727895.1 Pseudomonadota bacterium
TGTCTCCAACCCCTCGAGCAGAAGCTGGTCGAGCCGCTCCTTGGCCTGGCGCTTCTGATCCGAGCGGATAAGCTCGCGCACGTAGTCGCTCGGGGTGCTGTAGCGCCCCTCTGCGACCTGCTCCTTGACAAAGGCCTTCAAGCCCTCGGGAAGCGAGACGTTCAGCGAGGTGTTGCCCATGGTGGTATTCTCCATATGCTACCAGTATAATCTATCGTGCAAATATTGTCAATAACTGACAATATCTGTCATTGCCGACGTACGAGGGTTGGTCGCGCGCGCCGTGAATGACGCGCACGAGCACGATCCCACCCGGTTGCGGGCGGTAGAAGAGGACATGCCTGTCGACCGGAAACGAGAACAGATTGGCCCGCAGATCCTTGCGGCTCCGGCCCATGCCGGGCGTTGCCGCCAGGTTGCGGGCCTGGACGCGCAACCGCTCAATGACGCGGCGCGCCGCCGCGGGGTTGTCCTGGGCGATGTGAGCTCGGATCTCCCGCAGATCCGCCCGGGCGCTCTCTGTGATAGTGAGCCGCGCCATACCCTATGGCTGAGGCTCCTCCTCGCCTAAGAGCTCGGCAAAGACCTCCTCGCCATCGTGGACCCGGCCCGCCTCGAGGTCGGCGAGGCCCGCGTCGATGTCGCGAAGGAGTGCGGCACGCTTCTCCTGGTAGGCCCGTTCGGCGCGAACCAGCGCCCGCACGTAGTCGCTCGGGCTGGTGAATTCGCCTTCGGCCACCCGTTTTTCGATGTGGTCTTTGAGTGCCTGCGGCAGCGTGACGTGAATCGAGGTCGTACTCATGCTGGTGGTACCCGTTGTCATGGAAGGAAGTGTAATTTATCCGACGCTATTTGTCAAGTTTCCGACATTTGCACGTGCTTTGGGGCGCGCTAGGGGCCGCCACAGGTTTGGGTCATCCTAATCCCGCGCCGTTGTACGAGCCCCGGTAGGGCTTGCGCAGGCTGCTATGGCTAGATCGCTGGCTCCGGGTTTGTCGTCGCTCGGGCGGATTGGTGTCGGGGAGAGCGAGGGGGATCTCGCGCCCGGTCGCGCTAGGCGGAGATCGGAGCGCTCGTTTTGGCCTGGCGCAGGGTCAAGCATGCCCAGGGTCCATCGACATCTGAGGCTCGCCGTCGCGGAGCTAGGAGATGCTGGTGTGGAATCACCTGTCATCACCCGACCCCCAAGCTGGTGGGTAGCTCCAGACCGCCCTAGGAGCCCGGTAGGGCGCATCCGGAGGGAAGGGGAGGGATATTGTCAGCAAGACACTTCTTGCGCTTCTACGCTTCTACGGCCTCATGAGCGGCCGTAGGGACATCCTCCGATGCAGTGCCGGCGCGAAGTTTCAGCGGCTGGCTTCATGCAGGATGCTGGAGCGAGCGCCGGTCGCGGGTAGAAAACAAAGAGCTGCGGGAGCGGCAAGCGCTCCCGCCTCTTCACAAATGGCTCTAGAGCATTTTCGAGCTAGCAGAACCATAGCCGCAGCGGCCCAGGCAGCTGGCGCGTTTGGTGCGCCCCCCATTGACCGGCGCTTCGCCGAGGAGCACCGTCGCTTGCAGTCACCGAAGCCACCACTGCAATTTTGGTTGAGGAGACGTCGCAATGTCAGCGTCAAGCCAATTTTCTGTCTCTTCGCCAGCGGTCCAAAGCGCGACTGCCCCCAATTTGCAGCCTGGCATTCGGCGACACATCACAGTCATGTTCACCGATGTCGTGGGATTCACCGCGATGTCGGAGCAAATCGGCGAAGAAGCCGTCTTCGACCTGGTTCGGCGCATCGCCGCAGAACAGGTGGAATCGATCCGCGCCCATGGAGGCGTGGTCCAGGATTTCGCGGGCGACGGGATTATGGCCGTGTTCGGGGCGCCCGTCGCGTTGGAGGATGCCTGCCTGAGAGCGTGCCGCACAGCCGCCGACATCCAGCTGCGCATGGCTCGGCTCGGGCCCGAAATCATGCAGGCCTATGGTGTGCGCCCACGATTGCGCATCGGCATCCATACCGGCGCCGCTGTCGTCGGACAGG
>JBKPDM010000540.1:0-6571 GCA_046727895.1 Pseudomonadota bacterium
GCGCACGCCAGGGCTCGCCATCGCTCCCAGGTCATACCAGCGACACCGCCCCTCCTCCTTGAGCCAGCAGACAATCGTCCATTGCAAGAAATGGCCCGCCCGAGCCTCCAGTCCGGCGTTCGCATTCGCACCATGCAAATAGAATGCGCGATTGCCGAGCGCGGATACCATCGCGCAGGCTAACGGGACATTATCCCGCCAACAAACGAAAATCCTAGGTCTCAATTCATTTGGAAACTGATGGTAATGATCGGGCCATACGCCGCTATGGTCATACTTAAAATGCTTGCGTTCGTGCATCTGTCGGTGCAGCTCGACAAATATACCAACTCCATCGCGGTCGTTTTGTTGCGATACCGTCAGATTACATTGCTCGGACTTACGTAGATTGGCACGCCATTTCTTATCCATGGCGGCACGCAGCTGATTTTCCGATCGAGATAGATCCAGAATGCAACTTGCCTGCAGGGGCTTGGTTTGTTGCCAAACAGCTCCGTCCCGAACCACGGTCCGAACATCATCGGAAGCGCCGTGGTTCCACCAACGAAAGCGCAAACAGAGACGCCTTTGCATCGTATATTCTTCGCGAAGGGCGGCCATCGCGCTCGCCAGAGACTCGAAGCACGGTGCGGAACCGTGCCGCTGCCAGAGCGGGCCGAAGATGACGTAGGCCAGAACTTTGCCGAACAATGGCACGCCCAGCAGAACGGCCTGTGCCAGCCCGATGACGTCGCCGTCCTGCGTGATCACCGCATGGCTGAGGTTCTTCTCGCCCCAGCGGGCCGCGCCGTACGTCCAACTCTGAAATATGCTGGCATCGTCGAATTCCTGCAGGAGACGATGCCACTGATCTTGATCGATGGTGTCGATCGCGGCTGTGGATGGCATCGGCTTGACGGTTGGGAGGCGGCTCAGCTCAGAGGCGCCTCGGAGCGGGTGAGCGGCCTGACGCCTGTGGTCCGGGCAACGATGCCTTTGCCCTAAGGTGGGCCATCGTTGGTTCTGACAAGCCCTTGAGATGGTCTGCGAGACGGATCGCCAGCGCGACCGTGGTCAAGGTAGGATTGGCGTGGCCACTGGTCGGGAAGACGGAGTTTCCAGCGATAAACAGGTTCCGCACGCTATGGACCCGGCAGTGCGGATCGACAACCCCTCGCCGCGGGTCGGCGTGCATGCGGGTCGCGCCAAGGTGATGCGCGGAGTCCTGCGCGACCGGCCAATCGGCGGCGAGCGGATCGAGCTGGCTTTCGAGCCTTCCTCCGCAGCTGGCCGCGAGCCGCGCCTGCACGAGCTTGTGCAGGCGACGAAGGGATGCCTTCTCCATGGGATCGATGCGCCAATCGATCCGCAACTGATTGACGCCGAAGCGGTCCCTCCGTTCCGACAGGTCCAGCCGGCTCGCCGGCTTGGGTATCTGCTCCATGTGGTTCAGGACGCTGAACAGCGTGTGCACGCCAGTGCCTTTGATGGCCGCTTGAGAACAGATGCCATGAATTTGGCGACATCGCGCAGCTCCCGATATCCGTGCCAAGCCCGGTGCATCGCCCGGTAGGCCTGAGAGGCATGGCTCTCCGAAAGCGATAGAACCGGACGGAACATGATGCAGTGGTTGAGTTCTCCTTCGCGGCGCTGAAACTCCTCACTGAAGGAGATGCCGCCGCAGATCTTCGTGTCGCTGTCCAGATACCCGCGCGTGTAGAGTGGCGCGCGCAGGGATTCCCGGTTGAGCACGGCAAGGCCATGCAACCCTTTTGGGTGTTGCATGTAGTAGCGCCCGACCAAATCGCGCTCGTTGCCAATGCCGCAAGCCATCTTGCGTCTTGAAACCAGGAGGAGCCGTGGAGTCTCCAGGCCGCCACACGCCAGGACGAAGTGTTTCGCAGATACGCGGTAGGTTCGCCCGCTAGGGGTTGCCACCCTGAAATAACGGATGATGGAGGCGTTCGGATCTTCTTCAATCTCGATGACTCTGCCGTGAATGTAAGTCCGGATATTGCTCGATCTCGCGAGCAATTTGCGGTATTCTTTGCCAAAACGAAGCGGTCGGATCATTTGGAAAATCGCCGTTTTTAATTCGGAGTTATGGAACTCATGAACAAGATGATTGTGATGGGCGGCAACGCCAAAATTCCTTAGCGAAGTCACCTTGAAAATATTGGCGGCACGCTCCAAAAACGGCCTGAGTTCGTCGAGTGAAAATGGCCAGCCACTGTTGTCGACCCAGGGGCGCGTCTCGAAGTCGATGGAATCCAGCGGCTTCACGCGGAACCACCGGCCGCGCAGGCCACCCCACTGGTTACTGGCGCCACCGAAAGAGTGTTGCTCCAGATCCACCGGGAGCCCGAGCTGCTCGCCGACGTTCGCGACCGGCAGCGCGGTCTTGACCGACAAGCCACCGCTTTCGACCAGGCATACCTGCAACGCCGTGTTCGCGAGTTCGCTGGCGATCGTGATGCCAGCTGGTCCCGATCCGGCGATGCAAACATCACAGTCGATTTGCGAATTGTCCGGGAGCTCGTTGGCGTCAATCAGCATGGTGCCTAGAGTTTCGACCAGAGAGGCGCTCTCTGGTTGCTTTCGTGGTTACGACACGCACAGGCCACAGCCAAGACCGCCACATGGCCCGTTGGCTGCCCGATCACGTCTCGGTACTGCCAAGGGGAGCATCCCGTGCGCGGCAGGTATCCTAACAATGCAATCGCGCTCGCAGCAATACCGAAAATGCCGGCTTCGCCTGCTCCAGCGCGCCCTGCGGTGGTGAAGGGTGTTGCGTACGGTTTCCGGCCCGAGCCGGCCAGAGACCGCTAAGGTTGCGCTGCGACCGGACGCCGCAGTCGCCGCGGGACCGCGGTGGCCTGATCTCCGTTTGTTAGGTTGGCACTTTGAATGGGCGATTCTCGACGGGCGCCAGCCGCAGAGCCGTCGCGCCGAATGCCCGTCCCGGCCTATAGGCGCGCCGCGTACTCCCGGTTCTTGGCGGTGATCTTGGGATCGGTGCCGAAATAGGAGTGGCGCGACATGTCGGGCGAATAGCGGCTGGCCGGCGGGCGGCGCCCGAGCGCCTCGGCGAGCGCGCGGATGTGGTGCGGGCCGGCGCCGCAGCACACCCCGAGATAGCGCACGTCCATGGCATAGGCGGCCTTTGCGAACTCCGCGAGCTCATAGCGGTTGCAGGTGAAGGGATCGAGCGCCACGGGGAACGGCCGCCCCTCTGGAAGGCAGTGGCAGGCCGGGTCCGTGAGGGACTGAAAGGTCGGGTGCTCCGGCGTCGTGCGATAGGGCACGGGCAGCGCCGCCACATGGCAGGACACCGTCTTCCTGATCCGCTCGATCGCCGGCAGCATGGTGGCGGGCCCGCGCGAGCAGTTCAGCCCGACCACGTCGGCGCCGGCATCCTGCAAGCGCCGGCACGCCTCGTGCACCGGGGGCCCCTCGCGCATGGTTCCCTCCTGATGCATGGCGATCGTCATGACCGCCGGCTTGCCCGATGCCTTGATGATCTCGAGCGCCATCATGATCTCGCCGAGCCAACTGTAGGTCTCGCCGATGATGAAGTCGACGTCCGCATCGACCGCCCAGCCGACCTGCTCCTCGAACGCCTGGCGCACCAGACGCAAGGACTCGGGATCGTCGGGATCAAAGGCGTTGGTGTTGGAGAGATCGCCGGCAAGCAGGCTGCCGCTCGCGTCCGCGACCTCCTTCGCGATGCGCAGCGCCTGGCGATTGAGCGGTTCGAGGATCTCCTCTTTGCCGATCACCTTGAGCTTCTCGCGGTGGCCGTAATAGGTGAACGCCTCGACGACGTCGGAGCCGGCGCGCACGAGCTCGCGATGCAGCTGGCCGACCACCTCGGGAGCATCGAGCACGACCTCGGGCACGTACGGTCCCGCCTGGAGGTAGCCACGGCGCTCCAGCTCGAACAGATAGCCCTCGGCGCAGATCACTGGCCCCTCGCTCAGCCGCTGCAACAAGCCCTTTCCGGCCATGGCGCACTCCTTTGCCCGCACCCGGCGCGCAGGGTGGCCGCGCCATCGCGGCGCTGTCAATCTCGGACGACAGCGCGGTGCTCGAGCTCCGGGCGCCATGAGAGCCGCCGCCACCCCGGCAGCGGACGGCCGTGCGACGCCCGGCGGTTACCGCGCCGCAGCTTTGGACGGAATCCGTGACAGTCCGAGCAGGACGCCGAGCGTCGCCACTGCCAGCAGCATGGTCAGCGCCGCGCCCAGGAAGACTTCCCCGCGGTCGGTGAGCGCGAAGATCCCGACGGGCAGCGTGACCCATCCCGGCGGATAGACCATCGCCGTGGCACCGAGCTCGCCCATGGAAAGGGCAAAGCTCAGGCTGAACGCGGCAATCAGATAGGGCTTGATCAGCGGCAGCGTCACATGGCGCAGCAGGTACCCCGGCCGCGCTCCCAGGCTCGCAGCGACTTCCTCGTATTCGGGCGCGACGCGCGCAAGGCCGGCCGACACATTGCCATAGGCGAAGGCCGAGATCAGGATGAAATGCGCGATCACGACGATCGCCGTGGTGCCGTTCAAGAGAACCGGCGGACGGCTGAAGGCGACCAGCAACCCGAGGCCGACCGATACCGACGGCACCGCGCTCGGAATGAAGAAGAGAGTCCCGAGCCACCGCCTGCCGGCTGGCGAGACGCCACGCAAGGCGAGCGCCGCCCAGCTTCCGGCGACCAGCGCGACCGTGCTCGCCAGCAGGCCGGTCAGCAGGCTGACCCGCAATTGCGCCCCGGAGTCGCCGTGAACGGCATCGACATAGTGGCGCAGCGTGAGATGGCTCGGCAGGACGCCGTTCCACTGTCCGGTGATGCTGGCGAGCGCGATCATCGCCAGAGGAATCCCATAGATCACGCCGAACAGGATCGCGAGCACGAGCCACGCCCCGATGCGACCGGACCTATGCCAGACCAGCAAGACGGCCTCCGAACCGGCCGACCAGGAACCGGTAGAGCGAATAGAGTGCCAGCGACAGCGCGATGTTGACGACGGCGACGACGCAGGCCGAGGTGTAGTCGAACTCCTGAATCGCCTTGTCGTAGACCAGCAGCGGCAAGGTGATCACACCCTTGGCGCCGATGAACATCACGATGCCGAACTCGTTGACCGTCAGCAGCAGGCAGAGGCTGCCGCCCGCCAGCAGCGCCGGCAGGGCGGCCGGCAGAATGATCTGGCGGATGATGCGCCAGGGTCCGGCGCCGAGGCTGCCCGCGACCTCGATCTGGGCGGACTCGATCAGCGAGAATGCGGCAAGCAGGGGGCGCAAGATGAACGGCGTGTAGACCGTCACTTCGGCCAGGATCACGCCCGCGGCCGAATAGAGAAAGTCGAGCGGCGGCAGCGGCAGATGGAGGATCTCCATCAGTGATGCGTTCAGCAGCCCGGCCGAGCCGTACACGAAGGTGAACGCGAGTGCCACCAGGAACGTCGGCAAGGCGATGAACGTATCGATCAGCCGCGCCAGCACGCGGGCGCCGGGAAACGGCACGAAGGTCAGGATCAGCGCGAGAATGGAGCCCAGCAGCAGGCAGCCGGCACTGGCGGCGAGCGCGATCTCGATCGTATGCAAGACCGCGCTTTGAAAGAGGCCCGATCGGAACACCGCGGCGAAGTGCTGGAGGGTCAGCGTCCCCTCATCACTCAGGACCGCTTCACCGAGCACGAGCGTCAGTGGATAGAAGAACGATCCCGCCAGGATCAGCAGCGGCGGCGCGACCCAGAGGCCCGCGCCCGAGGCCGCCTGCCGCGCCATCGGCCCGGACACAGGGAACGCGGCACTAGACACGTTCGGTATGGTCGAGGGGAATGAGGATCGAATCCTGCGCCGAGAAATACAGCTCGAGCGGATATCCCGGCCGCGGCGGGTCGCGCATCGGTGTGCAGACCAGCCGCAGGAGACAGTCCCGCATCTCCAGCGCGATGCTGTGCAGGTCACCCTGCCAGACGACCGACTGGACCGTGGCTGTCACCCTGTTGTGCACCTCCGCGAGCGGCTCGAGCGAGACCTCATGCGGACGGATGCAAAGGAGGCAGTCGTCGCCGACCTGCAGCTCCGGGTGCCTCAGCGCCTGCAGGCGGTCGTTGCCGAAGCGGACGCTGGCCATCCGGCCGGCCTCGGTGATCGCTTCGACGGCAACCGGCAGCAGATTGGCGCGCCCCAGGAACTCGGCCGCAAAGCGGTTCGGCGGCCGGCGATAGAGCGACTCGGACGGGCCATAGGCGACGAGCCGGCCATTGCGGAGGATGGCGATGCGGTCGGCCAGCGTCAGCGCCTCGGTCTGATCATGGGTCACGTAAAGAATCGTCAGCCCCGGCAGCTCGCCGTGCAGGCGGGCAAGCTCATCGAGCATGTTGCGCCGGATCTGGGCGTCGAGGGCGGAGAGCGGCTCGTCGAGGAGCAGTACCTGCGGCCGGATCGCGAGCGCGCGCGCGATCGCCACGCGCTGCTGCTGGCCGCCGCTGAGCTCGCGCGGATAGCGCCTGGCAAAGTCGAGCATCCCGACCATGTGCCTGTCTCTTATACACATCTCCGAGCCCACGAGACGAGCTTGCCGATC
>JBKPDM010000541.1:0-2514 GCA_046727895.1 Pseudomonadota bacterium
GTACACTGCCTACACGCCCTATCAGGCGGAGGTCAGCCAGGGTCGCCTCGAAGCGCTCCTGAACTTCCAGCAGATGGTCGCGGATCTGACCGGCCTGGAGCTCGCGAACGCCTCGCTGCTCGACGAGGCGACCGCCGCCGCCGAAGCCATGGCCATGGCCAGGCGGGTGAGCCGGAGCGAGGCGCGGGCGTTCTTCGTCGACGCCGACTGCCATCCACAGACCCTCGCCGTGCTGCGCACCCGGGCCGAGGCGTTCGGCTTCGAGGTCGTGGTCGGCGATCCGTTCACGGAGCTGGACGGTCGCGAGCTGTTCGGCGCGCTGCTCCACTACCCGGGCTCGAGCGGCGCGGTGCGCGATTTCGGCAAGGTGATCGCCAGGCTGCACGACATGGCGGCGCTGGCGGTCATGGCGACCGACCTCCTGAGCCTCGTCCTCCTGACCCCGCCCGGCGAGCTCGGCGCCGATGTCGCGATCGGCAGCGCGCAGCGCTTCGGCGTGCCGATGGGCTACGGCGGGCCGCACGCGGCGTTCTTCGCCACCAGGGATGCGTTCAAGCGGGCGTTGCCCGGGCGCCTGATCGGGGTTTCGGTCGACGGTCAGGGTCGCCCCGCGCTCCGCATGGCGCTCCAGACGCGCGAGCAGCACATCCGGCGCGAGAAGGCGACCAGCAACATCTGCACCGCCCAAGTCCTGCTGGCGGTCATGGCCGCGATGTACGCCGTCTATCACGGCCCCGACGGCCTCGAGAAAATCGCCGCTCGGGTGCACCGCCTGACCGCGATTCTGGCCGAAGGGCTGCGCCGGTGCGGCATCGAGGTCGCCACGAAAGCGTTCTTCGACACGTTGACCGTCCGCGTCCCCGGTCAAGCGGCGTCGATTGTTGCCAGGGCGCGCGACGCCGGGATCAACCTCCGGCCGGTCGATGCCGACCGCCTCGGCATCGCCCTCGACGAGACGACCCGTCGCGCCGATCTCGAAACGCTCTGGTCGATCTTCGCGGAGCAGCCCACGGCGCTCGACATCGACCGGTTGGATCGCGAGGCCAGCGAGTGCCTGCCCGAGGCGCTGCGGCGCAGCAGCTCGTTCCTCACGCACCCGGTTTTCCGCAAGTATCACGGCGAGACCGAGATGCTGCGCTATCTGCGCCGGCTGCAAGGCAAGGACCTGGCGCTCGACCGCAGCATGATCCCGCTCGGCTCCTGCACCATGAAGCTGAACGCGACCACCGAGATGATCCCGATCAGCTGGACGGGCTTCGGCGCGCTGCACCCCTTCGCGCCGCGAGATCAGGCGGAGGGCTATCGGCAGCTGTTCGACGACCTGGAGGCGATGCTGCGCGAGATCACCGGGTTCGATGCCATCTCGCTGCAGCCCAATGCCGGCAGCCAGGGCGAGTACGCCGGCCTGCTGACCATCCGGCAGTTCCATCGGGCGAGGGGCGAGGGCCGGCGCGACGTCTGCCTGATCCCGGCCTCGGCCCACGGTACCAACCCGGCGAGCGCCACGATGGCGGGCCTCCAGGTCGTGGTCGTCGGCTGCGACGCGGACGGCAATGTCGACGTCGAGGACCTGCGCGCCAAGGCCGCGCAGTACAAGGAGCGGCTGGCCGCGCTGATGATCACCTACCCCTCGACCCACGGCGTGTTCGAGGAAGCGATCCGCGACATCTGCACGATCGTCCACGCGGCCGGCGGGCAGGTCTATCTCGACGGCGCCAATCTGAACGCGCTGGTCGGCGTCTGCCGGCCAGCTGAAATCGGCGCCGACGTCGCGCATCTGAACCTGCACAAGACCTTCTGCATCCCCCACGGCGGCGGCGGGCCGGGCATGGGGCCGATCGGGTTGAAGCGCCACCTCGCTCCTTTCCTGCCCGGCCACGCTGTGGTCCGTGGGGTGAACCCGGCCGCCGCGGCCGATGACGGCAGCATCGGCCAGGTCTCCGCCGCGCCCTGGGGCTCGGCCTCGATCCTGCCGATCTCCTGGGCGTACATCGCGATGATGGGAGGCGAGGGCCTGAGGCGGGCGACCGCGGTCGCGATCCTGAACGCCAACTACATCGCGCGCCGGCTGGCACCACACTACCCGATCGTCTACACGGGCAAGAACGGCATGGTCGCGCACGAGTGCATCGTCGACCTGCGAGCGGTCAAGCAGGCCTGCGGAATCACGGTCGAGGACGTCGCCAAGCGACTGATCGACTACGGCTTCCACGCCCCGACCATGTCCTGGCCGGTACCCGAGACCCTGATGATCGAGCCGACCGAAAGCGAAGCGAAGCGCGAGCTGGACCGCTTCTGCGATGCCATGATCGCGATCCGCCGGGAGATCGAAGCGATCGAGCGGGGTGAGGCGGATCCCAGCGACAATCTGCTCAAGAACGCGCCGCACACCGCGGACCGGCTGATCGGCGACTGGCCCCACCCTTATTCAAAGGAAGACGCCTTCTTCCCCGCGCCAGGCCTGCGCGAGGACAAGTACTGGCCGCCCGTCGGCCGGGTCGACAATGTCTACGG
>JBKPDM010000542.1:0-12405 GCA_046727895.1 Pseudomonadota bacterium
TCATAGAGCTCGCCCGGGATCGTCTGCAGCGCCGCCAGCACGACCAGCGCGACGAGCGGGTAATTCTTCCACACATCGGCGAGCACGATCATGTCCATGGCGATCTTCGGATCGCCGAGCCAGGAGCGGTAGGAGTCGATAATGCCAAGCTGCGTCAGCGCGGCGTTCAGGGCGCCGTATTCCGGATGGAAGATCAGGCGCCACATGATGGCGTTGGCGATCGTCGGCACCGCCCACGGCAGGAAGATCAGAATGCGCAGGACGTTGCGGCCGGGGAACTCCAGATCGAGGAAAAGCGCAACCGCGATGGCGATGACCGTCTCCAACCCGACCGAGGCGCCGGTGAAATAGAGCGTCCGCGACAATGCATCGAGGAAGTCGGGATCGGTGAGCGCCCAGGAATAGTTCTCCAGGCCGATCCACTGGACCACTTGCGGCTTGGAGGTGATCTCCTTGTCGGTGAAGCTCAGCCAAACCGTCTCGACGAGCGGCGCAAAGGTGACGACGGCAAGGATAAGGAGGGCCGGCGAAAGAAGCAGCCAGGCTTCGCGCTTCTGACGCCAGCCCTCCATCGCGCAAGTGTTACGGCGCATCCCGCCGCTTGGTCAACGAATGCGCTCTACGCGCTTTGCCGCTTCGTCAAGCGCCGCGGCCGGCTCCTCTTCGCCAAGCAGCGCGGAGTGGATGTAGCGCTGCAATGCCGGAGATCTCCGAGTATGCGGGCACCAACGGGCGCGGGAACATGACGCCGAGCGATTTGTCGGCTGCGGCGACGACATTCTCCTGGCCCTCCGTCACGGCCGGCTCGCTGTAGGAGGCCTTCCAGATCGGCAGGCTGAGCTTTGCGTATTTCTCCTGCGTCGGCTTGCTCGTCAGCGCGATAATGAACTTCCACGCCTCGTCCGGGTGCGTGCTGTTCGACGTGATGCCGAGACCCATGGAGCCGTTGACCGCCGACACCGTGGACAAGCCTTGAACGCCCGGGGCCGGGACGATACCGACCTTCCCCGCAATCTTGCTTTCCTTCGGGTTGTTGGCGAGCGCGTTCATGTAGGTCCAGTTCAGCGCAAATGCCGCTTCGCCGTTGGAGAAAACGCGGCGCACATCCTCCTCAAGATATTCGAGCGAACTCGGATTGGTCAGGCCCTGGTCGAGCGTGTCTTTCATGAACTCAACCGCCTGCAGCGAGCCGCCGCTCTGGAAGCTCGGCTTGCCCTCGGTCAGGAAAGAGCCGCCGAACGCGGAGGTCAGAAGCGCGTAGTCGCAGATCATTGCCTCCGACTGCGACCAGCTCCACACGATCGGGTATTCGACGATGCCCTTCTCCTTGATCACCTTGGCCTGCTCGACGAGTTCCGGCCAGGTCGTGGGCGGCGCGGAGAAGCCGGCCGCGGAGAGCATATCGGTGTTGTAGAAGAGGTATTTGGTATCGAGGATCCACGGCATCCCGTATTTGTGACCGTCATAGACGACGGTGGTCCACGCGCCGTCGAAGATCTGATTGTCCAGATCGGCCGGCACGCGGTCGGTCACGTCGAGGAGGAAGCCCTTGGTGGCGAATTCCGCTGGCCAGATCACGTCGAACAGAACGACGTCATAGCCACGGCCGCCAGCGCCTTGGGCGGCGACGATCTTGTCGTGCAACGCTTCGTAGGGAACGAACTCCAGATTGACCTTGATGCCGGCATGGGCGGCTTCGAAATCCGCCGTCATGTTGCGCACGTCGTCCTCGCTGTACGCCGCTTGGCTCATGAAGATCGCATTGAGCGTGACGTCCTCCGCGCGCGCGGCGAAAGCCGTAAAGAGCAGGGCCGCGACCGCAAGACCTGTTCCCAGCTTCGGTCCGATTTGCATACCACACTCCCTGATTTGTCAGATATCCGGGATTCCCCGGTTACCAGCTTCCGAGGGCCGACTTTGCCCCCTTCGAGCGCGCCAGGCAAGGCTGCAGGGTCGGAACGTGGGCTGGGACCAGCCTGGTGGTCGCGCAGGACCGTGTTTTCGAGCTTGCGCCCCGCGCTCGGGCCGCGTTGAGCAGTTCTCAGTCGAGCATGGCCGCACCTCGCCCGTCGGGTTGCCTGCGATCGTTGCTCCGGATGCTCATGCCGGAAGCGGCGCTGGTCGCGGTCGGAGCCGATCAATCCGACATCAGGATCCTCCTCGATGAACGCGGCCATGCGGCCGGGGTCGTGCATACGGCGCCCGACGGCCGGCGACCCGCAGGAGGACCGCGCGCCGGTTCTGTTCGGCAACGCCGCCCCCGCGGTTCTGGCTGACGCACTTCCGCCGGCGGCGCAACGCCAGTTCCTGCACCAGTATGCCGGGCGAAAGCCGTCGATTCTTTAGCTCTAGGCCTGAACCGGCGTCCCAGCGAGTTGGGGTTCACCCACTATTCGACCATTCTGCTTCCCGAGCGGCTGCGTTCACTTTCAGACTATTCACGCAACGCGGCCCTGCTGGCCGGACCACCTGCGAAGCACATGCCGGTGATGGCAATCGCGGATTACAGCGCCATTGAAAGCGGCTTGAATGCGGCGGGAGCGCACCTGGTCTCGGTCGTCGGTGTCGATCGTATGGCGAACTGGGAAGGACTCGATGCGCGGCTTACCAGAGCAAGCGTGATCAATGGCTGGCGGCGCTCGCCGCCGAAATCGATCGAACATTTCCCGGATTCGCACGTGCCGCGGTGCAGCGGGAATTGGCGACCGCAATGACCATGCGCCGTTACCTCAACACGCCCGGCGGCGCGCTCTACGGCTTCGCTCAAGAGCCGCCCACGCGGCTGCCGACCGCGGGCACGAGGAAGGCCGTGACGACGACGGTTCCGGGATTGTGGCTGGCATCGAGCTACGGCGGCTTCGGCGGCTTCACCGGCGCCATGATGACCGGTGCACTGGCAGCGCAGGCGGCACTGGGCGGTGGCTGAGCATCCGGCCGCTTTGGCGACCGCGGATGTGATCTTCACCGCCCATATCCCGCAGATTCCTTTCAACACTATTCCAACCCTGATTGCCGCCCGTCGCCCGCGCCAGTGCCGGCGCCCTTCCGCGTCTGGCGCCAAATACGGGCCTTCTTCCGGACGCCAACTGGCATGCGATCTACCACTCGGTTGAGGAGTCGATGGACCCGTGCTGGCGGGCTCTCCGATGAAGATGCAACCTGAGAGATTGAGACCGGCAAAGGTGAAGGACGCGATTTGCGCCGAATTTCGCATGTGCATACCCTCGCAAACCGGTGGTAGCAAAGCGAAATCTGCCAGGTGTCATTCTGCGGTACGAGGCCTCGTTTGCGATTTGATACCTTTAAACCGCGGGTCCATCTGGTATGCGACGAACGGCCGCCGGTCCAACTCGCCCAAGTCGCGGAGCATGAACCGTGGCGTTTGTACGAGCAATAGCTGCTACGCCTGCCAGCCGCACGTCACGTGCGGGGCGCTGGTCAGTCGGCCGTGTGGGGTTCGACCAACGCCCCCTCAAGTTCGGCTCACTCTTGGACGTGGCTCGGGTCCATCCAGATGATTTCCCAGATGTGCCCATCCAGATCGTTGAAGCTGCGGCCGAACATGAAGCCATAGTCCATGGGCTCCCGGACTTCCGTCGCGCCCGCCGCCAAGGCCGTCTCGACGATACGGTTGACTTCATTCTTGCCGTCCACGGACAGGCAGGTGAGTACCTCGGTGGTTTTGGTGGCGTCAGCGATCTTCTTCCGTGTGAACTCCTTGAACTTCATCTCGGTCAACAGCATGGCGTAGCTGTCGTCGCTGATCACCATGCAGGCGGCCGTTTCGTCGGTGAATTGCGGGTTGAAGGCGAAGCCGAGCCTTTTGAAGAACTCGATCGACTTGTCGAGGTTCTTCACCGCCAGGTTGACGAAGATCTTCGTGGTCATAGCCAAATTCCCTGATGTTCGGGCTTTCACTGGTCCAAGGGTGGCATGGACCGCTCGAACAAATGAAGAAAGGGCGGATCATTCACCGGCACCGTAGAGGCGACCGAATTCCACGGCAGATCCAGCACGAACAGATGAACGGGAAATATTCGGCCAGGTCGGCAGGTCAGGGGGCGTTGACGGGTTGGGTCACGAAGCGCTCCCCCGATACGGGGAGAGCGGGTTCCTCGACCGCCGTCGGGGCTCCCTTCTGGTCCTCGAGCATCCGCCGAAGGGTTGCGACTTCGCTCGTGATGGTCTTGTGGAATTCTGCGCCGACCTGCTCGAGGAACGCCTGGTCCTTCGGCTTGGGCTTGGCCACGCGGATCTCGATGTGCGTGCCGCCCGCGGCGCCCGCCGAGTCGGCGATCTCCGAAAACGCATAGCTCATGAGCACCTTGGGAGCGCCGGGCATGGGCAACAGCGTGGTCAACGTCAGATAGTCGAACGGACGCCAGTCGAGCACCTCCTCGATGATGGCGTGGGCGCCATGCATGCAGTGGTTGGTGGTGCCGACCCCGCGCCGGCCGCTTGCTGCCGTCTCGCGCACCTCATCGGCGCCGCGCCATTTTGGCCGCAGGCCGGGCGAGGTCCAATACTCCCACACGATCGGACGCGGCGCGGCGATGTCGAACTCGATCAAGCTGATCGCCTTGTCGCGGGTCACTTCGTTGCGCTGGCGGTGGTTTTCCTTCTCCCACGCCTCTTCCAGATCACGCACCCAGCACTTCACGTCGCCGATGATGTCGATCGACTCCCGGTGCTCGACCAGACCCTGCGCGAGCGGATCGATGGCCATCGCCTGGACGCAGGCGTCGGAATACAGCGCATAGGGGTGGCCGCCGAGGCGCTCGTTCACCGCGTTCTTCAGAAGACGATGAATGACGATGACGTCGCGACCGGCCAGTTCCTCGCGGCCGGCCATCCTCTGCTTGATGAATTCGCCGTGGTGGCTGACGAACTTGAGATCGAGGTCGCCCATTCTTCTGCAGGCGTTGCACTCGCAGGCGGATGCCTGCTTGATGCTGCGGAGGCGCTTGCGGAACGCGAAGTAGGCCGACTCGATGGCGTCCTGGAGGACCGAGCCGTCGATCTTGTCGGCGACCGCATAGAGAAAGGCCGCATCGCCTTCGAACTTGGCGAGCCGGAACGGCGGGCGCAGGCGCCGGACCACCGTGTTCATCACGTCGGCGATGATGTCGTGAGCATGGTCGAGCTCGACGCCGGCGAGATAGCCGGTGTAGCCCGAAATATCAGCGATCAAGAAACAGGCAGATTCAGGTTTCGCAAGCATCTGGCCGTCTCTCCCACCCGGAATTCTCATTCGTAGCCTCCCGAACGTCGAGCATGCGTCGGATCGCCACATGAGGCAAGCCTCGGAGGGCTCGAACGAGCCCGCGCCGCTGCCCTGAGGCTTGCGCCCGTTGTTTTCGGGTTCATTTGAGCATGGGTAGCTTGAGTCCATGCTCCTTCGCGCAGGCGACCGCGTCGGGATAGCCGGCATCGGCGTGGCGCATGACGCCGGTGGCGGGGTCGTTGGTGAGCACGCGCTCGAGGCGCCGCGCCGCCTCGGGCGTGCCGTCGCAGACGATCACCATGCCGGCGTGCTGCGAGAAGCCGATGCCGACCCCGCCGCCGTGGTGGATCGAGACCCAGGTGGCACCCGAGGCGACGTTCAGCATGGCGTTGAGCAGCGGCCAGTCGGCGACCGCATCGGAGCCGTCCCGCATCGCCTCGGTCTCGCGATTGGGGCTGGCGACCGAGCCGGAATCGAGATGGTCGCGGCCGATCACGACCGGCGCCTCGAGCTCGCCGCTCGCCACCATCTCGTTGAAGGCGAGGCCGGCCTTGGCCCGTTCGCCGAGCCCGAGCCAGCAGATCCGGGCCGGCAGGCCCTGGAACTGGATTCGCTCCCTGGCCATGTCGAGCCAGTCGTTCAGATGCCGGTCTTCGGGAAAGAGTGCCTTCACCCTGGCGTCGGTCCGGTAGATGTCCTCGGGGTCGCCCGAGAGCGCGGCCCAGCGAAAGGGCCCCCTGCCGCGACAGAACATCGGCCGGATGTAGGCCGGAACGAAGCCCGGAAATTCGAACGCGTCGCCGACCCCCATCTCCTTCGCGAACTGGCGGATGTTGTTGCCATAGTCGAGGGTCGGCACGCCCTGGTGGTAGAAGTCGAGCATGGCGCGCACCTGCACGGCCATCGACTCCTTGGCCGCGCGCTCGACGCTTTGGGGGGCCTTTTGCTGCGCCGCCTCCCAGCGCTCGAGCGTCCAGCCCGCGGGCAGGTAGCCGTTCAGCGGATCGTGCGCCGCGGTCTGGTCGGTCACGATGTCCGGCCGCACGCCGCGGCGCACGAGCTCCGGAAAGATCTCAGCGGTGTTGCCGAGCAGCCCGACGGAGAGGGCGCGCTTGGCGCGGCAGGCCTCCCCGACGATCGCGAGCGCCTCGTCGAGGTCGCTAGCCATGCGGTTGAGGAAACCGGTCTGGAGGCGGCGCTCGATCCGGCTCGCCCGGCACTCGACCGCGAGCAGCGAGGCGCCGGCCATGGTCGCGGCGAGCGGCTGCGCGCCGCCCATGCCGCCGAGGCCGCCGGTGAGGATCCAGCGGCCCCGGAGATCGCCGGCGTAGTGCTGGCGCCCGGCCTCGGCGAAGGTCTCGTAGGTGCCCTGAATGATCCCCTGGCTGCCGATGTAGATCCAGGAACCCGCGGTCATCTGGCCGTACATCATGAGGCCCGCACGATCGAGCTCGTGGAACCGGTCCCAGGTCGCCCAGTGCGCCACGAGGTTGGAGTTGGCGATCAGGACGCGGGGCGCGTCGGGGTGGGTCTTGAACACGCCGACTGGCTTGCCCGACTGCACGCAGAGCGTCTCATCGTCGCCCAGCCGCTTCAGGGTCTCGACCAGGACGTCGTAGCAGCGCCAGTCACGCGCCGCGCGGCCAATGCCGCCATAGACCACCAGCTCCTGCGGGCTCTCGGCGACCTCGGCATCGAGGTTGTTCATCAGCATGCGGAGCGGCGCCTCGGTCTGCCAGCTCCTCGCGTTGAGCTGCCTGCCCCGCGGCGCGCGGATCACACGCTGATTGTCGCGTCGGTTCAGTTCCATAGCCTGCGGCCTCCCGTCCGGCGCAATGGCCAGCCCCGGCCCGAGCTCCCGTCAGGCCGGACCACAGCCTCTATCACATTCTCCCTAGCGATCGCATCCAGTGGCCGGACACTCCGGGTCCACCGCCATCCGATCCGTCATATTCCGCTTTCTGCAGCAAGATGGCGGGCAGCTGTCCGGCGGCGCCCGCGAACGGGAGTTCGCAGCGCTCACAGACGCCAAGGCGGAGCGCCCTATAGCGCCCTATGATGAGGCCTTCGACGAGCTCTGATGATGATACGCCGCCCCGGCCGCAGCGCCTTGACGGTGGCCGTCTGAGTTTGAATCCAATACCCGACTAGCGCATGCCAACACCGTAAGCCCGCTTCCAGCCAGGTTCGGAAGTTGGCTACCATTGGGCAGTACGGCCGTCAGCCCTCACGTTTCATCCGCTCGCGCCGCGCGATTTCCGCGGGCGTTGGTGGGTCCATCGCATAGTCGCCCGTCACCACGTCACCCGCCCGCTGGTAGCAGGCGATCACGACCCCCGTCGTCGTCACCCTGTTGTCCACGAGCTTGAACGCTGCCGGCTTCGCCCCCTTGTCGAACAGCTTCTTGCCGTTGCCCAGCACGATTGGGAACGTGAACGTATTGATCTCGTCGATCAGATCGTTGGCCAGCAACGTCTGTATCAGATCGCTGCTGCCTTGCGTCACCAACGCAGGGCCGTCTTCTCGTTTCAGCCGCGCGACGTCCGCCGCCGCGTCATGGAGCGCGACCGAACCCGTCCACGTGAGGTCCATGGTCGAGCGCGTCGCGACGTACTTCGTGGTGCTGTTGAACAGCTTAGCGATGGAATCGTCGTCGCCGCCCTCAGCATATGGCCAATGCGCCGCGAAGATCTCGTAGGTCTTGCGCCCGAGCAGCAGGTCGAACGGCTGGCCGAACATCTTGTCAACCGCTTGACCGAACACCTCGTCTGTGTGCGGCACCACCCAGCCGCCGAATTTGAAGCCGCGCGTCGGATCCTCTTCCGGCCCGCCCGGCGCTTGCATCACGCCGTCCAACGACACGAACGCCCCCGTAATCACCTTTCTCATTTCCGTCCTCCGTTTCGGCAAGGGCAGTCGCTCGCGCCCTTGGCAGCCGGCGTGGAGTCTAATCCAATTGATCGCCGACGCGCGGCATTCTCGCGCCAAGGCCACGCGACCTCATAGCCCACGCGGTGACTGCGGATGCCGCGCGTGAAGAATCGTCGGGAGGACGGCCATCCGGCCGGGCGTGGCTGTCGCCGAGGATGGCGATCGATAAGATCGTCGGCCAGAAAGTGCTGACCTCTCGGGCTGGCGGCGGTGTGGGTGCCCGCGATCCGGCGCTTCGGACAGCCGCGCTTGTGTCCAAACCGCGCCGGGGCCAAGATCGGACTTCGGTTCGGTGCCTGCGGCGAGGGCGAGCCTCGTGCGGGCTTGGCAGCGGAACGCCGACGTGGTGGCAGAGAACGACGCAACGCCAGGCGAGTTTCGCCTGTTTCTCGAAGAGATCTGCTGCGAGCTCTGCCGGCTTCGGCACGTCCGCGAGGACGGGCTGCCGGCCGAGCGGATCGCGACCGTCCGCGATACCAGGATCGGCCGCATGGATACTTTCGCCGACATCAAGGTCATCCCGGCCGACCAAAGCCCTTACTTCGTCGAGATCAAGTGGGGCTACGCCGAGGAGGACCTGATCCGCCGCCTCGTGCGCAAATACGCGGCCGACCTCGGCGCGCAGTACCGCAAGCTGATCGTGGTCACTGATCTCGCCGATCAGCCCGGCTGGCCCGCGATCGCGGAAAAGCTCCGGGAGAGCCTCTGCGCCGTCCTCGACGTCGAGGTGTGGGGAGAACGGGAGCTGCTGCGGCAGATCAAGGATTTCCTCGGACTCACCATCGATCGCCTGCGCGGCGCCAACTACCAGGCGATCCGGGACTCGATCATCCGGGCGGGGTGGACCCGCATCTTTGGCGACACGGCCGACGATCGCCTCGCGCCGACCCTGCTCTGGCATTTCAGCCCCTGGACGCTGAACCGCCTGCACGGCGATCTCGGCCTGCCGCCCCATGGCATCCTCCGCCCCGGCGTCCATCGGGACGTCGCCGTCCTGATGGCGGACCTTTGCTCCTTCTCCAGCTACGTCCGGGATACCCGCGACGACGCGCTGGTCCGCCAAGCGCTCACCACCTTCTATTCCCAGGCCCGCCACGCCATCCTCGACAGCGGCGGCATGCTCTACATGTTCGTCGGCGATCAGGTGATCGGGCTGTTCGGCTTTCCCGATCACAAGCCGGCTATGCCGACGAGGCGGTGCGCTGCGCTGGGCGGCTGGTCGACATCGGCGACTCGGTCAGCGAGCGCTGGCAGCGCCATCTCGACCGGGCGCAGGAGTCGAAAGGCGTCCACGTCGGCGTGGCCATCGGCGATCTGAACCTGATGCCGCTGCGCGCCTTCGCCACCGCGCATTTCGCCTTCATCGGCGATGCCATCAACATGACCGCGCGGCTGATGGAGGCCGCCGCCCCGAGCGAGATCGTGATCAGCAACGGCTTCTACCGCACGCTCACGGCCGAAACCCAGTGCCCGTTCGAGGAGCTGGAGCCGGTCGAGGGCAGGGGAGTCGGGCTGATCAAGTGCTGGCGCATGGCGGCGGCCGGATGACATCGCCGCTGATGGCGTCACTGACCACGAGACCGTGGAACTATCGTATTTCACGTGCTAGAATTGTTTTTCAGGGCGTCACTCCGGTAGTCCCGCCTTGCGAAGCAGCGCCAACAGACGCTCGTGATCTTCGTTGCGCGCGAACCGCAGCATGAAGTTCGGCGCGACGCTGCTGAGCCGCAGGTCCGGCCGCTGGGTGAGACAGTCGTCGACCGCCGCACGGGCTTCGTCAGCCTTCCCCAGGGCTGTCGCCGTCGCTGCCCAGATGATCGCGCTCGGCAGGTGCGGTCGCGATCGCGCCACCCTCTTACTTTCATCGAAGGACGGGGCGTAATCCGCCGCCACGAAGTGCGCCACCGCGATGTAATACTGGCGCCAGAAATTCGTCGGGTCGCGAGGATTGAGTTGCAGGGACAACCGGCATGCCGCGATCGCCTCTTGAGGTCGCCCGAGCGCAGCGAGGTAAGCTCCCAGGTTGCCGAGGATAAGTGAGCAGTTCGGATTGATCTCCAGACCGCGTTCGCATTCCGCGATGGCTTCCTCGAGCCGCCCGGCGGCGTAGGCCCACGCCCACGCCATGATCAGGTGGGCATATTCGTCGCGCGGAGCGAGTCGCAGGGCAGTTCTTGCCAACTCCAAGGCCCGAGCCCTACTCGCGCCGTCCTGTAGAAACTCTCCGACCCAGAAGCGGCACAGGAAAACTTCTGCGCGCACCCGGTGAGCGACCGGATTCGACGGATCCATACGGATCGCCCGCTCGACGAGGTCGGACGCCTCCGCGATGGCTTCCGGAGTCTTGATCGTACGCCCTGGCTCTTGCGCATGCGATCAGGTCTCTCGCTTTGAAATCGGTGGATGCCCTGGACTCGGCCACGTGGCCCTCCGCCAAGTAGACCTGCGTCTCGGTGGAGGCGGCGACGCTCCGGGTAATCTCGTCCTGGATCTCGAAGATGTCGGCCAGAGGGCGGTCATAGCGCTCGGCCCAAACGTGGTGGCCGCCGGCCGCGGCATCGATCAATTGCGCCGATACCCGCACACGATCGCCCGCGCGGCGGACGCTGCCCTCCATGACGTAGCGTACGCCCAGCTCCCGGGCGACTCGCTTCACGTCCATCGACTTGCCCTTGTAAGTAAAAGTCGAGGTGCGCGCGATGACCCAAAGGGCGCTGATGCGCGAAAGCGCTGTGATGATGTCCTCGGTGAGGCCGTCGACGAAGAACTCCTGCTCGGGATCGCCGCTCATGTTGGCGAACGGCAGTACGGCAATCGAAGGCTTTGTTGGGACTGGCGATCCCACATCACTCCGGACGACTTCCGTGCCGGCGGTCAAGCGGTAGACTCGGACGGGACGCGAGATGTTCTTCAACGCCTGCTCGCCCAAGTCGTCGTAGGCGGCCGCGACCCGCCTGTCCACCTGCTCGAAGACGCTGGACGAGATGCAGATCCCGCCAGGCTCGGCCATCGCCTCCAGACGCGCCGCGACGTTGACGCCGTCGCCTTGGATGTCGAGACCATCGATGACGACGTCGCCGAGGTTGACGCCAATACGCAAGACGATCGCCTGATGATCAGGCAGTTCCCCGTTGGCTTCCGCCATGCGCCCCTGCAATTCGATCGCGCATTGCACGGCATTGACCGCGCTGGCGAATTCGACCAGCATGCCATCGCCTATGAACTTGACGATGCGGCCGTGGTGCTGCGCCACCAGTGGTTTGAGGATGCCTTCACGTCGCTGCTTCAGCGCCGCCAGCGTGCCGGTCTCATCCTTCTCCATGAGCCGGCTGTAACCGACCACATCGGCGGCGAGGATAGCGGCGAGGCGGCGCTGAGCGCGTTCTTCGGCCATGTACTGCGATGCCTTCGAGAAAGGAAATTGAACGGGATTGTATTGGTGCCCAGGGATGGAGTCCATCAGCCCTCGCTTCTGGTATGGGTCAAACGCGGACATACCCGCGGATCGCGTTTCCTGCCTCGAAAACACGCTCCTCCGCAACCACGAGACTTGTCCAGCCCACGTTCCGACCCCTGCAGCCTTGCCTGGCGCGCTCGAAGGGGGCAAAGTCGGCCTCGGAAGCTGGTATCCGGGGAATCCCGGTTTGCAGGTCGTCTGCGATCTCACGATCGCCAAGGAGAGTGCGATCTTCCGCCAGGTCGGGCCGATGATGGGGAGTTTCGATGCCGGCTACGGCACCTGGTATCTCGAGGATCTGGTGGGCAAGAAGAAGGCGAAGGAGCTCTGGTACCTGAACCCCAAGATCACGGCCAAACAAGCGCTCGCGATCGGCCTGATCAACCGGGTCGTGCCGGACGATGCGCTGCGCGCCGAGACGCAGGCCTTAGCGCTCGAGATCGCCGAGCGGGGCGCGTTCGCGCTCGCCGCGGTCAAGGCAGCCTTCAGCGCGCGCCACGGCGGCGTCGCCGGGCTCGCTCGGGTGGCGCACGATCTCTTGCTGCGCCAATATCTCGAGAGCGAGGAATCGAAGGAGCTGGGCACGGCGTTCGGTGAGCGCCGCAAGCCTGACCCAGAGAAGTTCGGCCACCGAGGCGCACCGCGGCCATGGGCCATCTGCTGACGCTGCATGATCCGCAGACCGCTCGGCGCTACTACGAGGCGGGCGTCTGGCAGACCGATACCCTATATACGTTGCTCGCGCGCCATGCGGCCCTGCGGCCGCAGGCCTTCGCGGTCCGCGACGGCGCCC
>JBKPDM010000543.1:0-12049 GCA_046727895.1 Pseudomonadota bacterium
CCTATCAGTTCGATCACTTCGAGATCAATCAGCACTGGGAACGCCTCAACATCGTCCTCGACGACACCGAGATCGATTCCCTCTACGTCCCCGTAGAAGGCGAGCATGCCCGACCATTCGACTCGCCGGAGCAGCTGGCGACGGCGCTGCGCGAGAACCTCGCGCCGCTCGAGATGGCGCTCGCGATCGAGTATCTCTACGCCCGCTTCTCGCTGCTGTCCCGCGATGAGGCGCTCGCGCAGAAGGGGCCAACCCTGGCCGACGACGTCACCTTCGTGCGCCACTACATCCTGCTGACCGCAGTCAGCGAGATGCAGCATCTGCGCTGGGCGAATCAGCTGCTCTGGGAGCTGTATGACGCGCGCCTGATCCCGAGCTACGAGCCGGTGCTGCAGCCGGCGAAGTGGATTCCGGCAGCGACCAGCAAGAGCAGGTCGGGCAGCGCCGGGGCCGGACAGGTCGTGCGCCAGCCGGCCATGGGCCTCGCCGAGGCGAGCGCCACCTTCAAGGTCCAGCAGGGCCAGACCAGCGCTGCCGGGGGACGCTGGCGTGAGCGCTCACTCCGGCCGCTGACCCCTGCGGCGCTCGCCGACTTCATCGCGGTCGAGCATCCGAGCGGCGATATCGATCTCAACTACAGCCAGGTGGTCGCGACCCTGAAGCTCAAGGACGAGTATCCGGATCACATGGCCGAGATCGCCGAGCGGATCGTCAAGGACGGCATGGATCACTTCAGCCGGTTTCGCGACATCCAGGGCGTGCTGTCGACCAGCTACAGGAAAGACGATCCGCCGCCGTATCTGCGCCACATCAGGATCGGCTCCGAGGGCGAAACCAAGGAGGCGCTGGATTTATTTGATCGGATCGTGGCCAATCTGAAGGCCGCCTATGCCGACGAAGCGCAGGGCGCGCACGACCGTTCGAGTCCCCACATCACCGCGGCGCGCGACGAGATGAACCGGCTGCTCGATGTCGGTGAGAAGCTCGCCGCCGGCGGCATCGGCATACCCTTCTGGCAGGACTGATGTCCGGCCCCGGGATCGGCTCGGACGCAGTGGCGATCGCAACCGCACCGCCGCACGCAAGCCGGCCGCGCTTTCCCGACCTGCACCTGCTCGAGACCGACTATGGGCCGCACCTGCTGCTGGCCAACGGCTCACGGATTTTCGCGATCCCCGAGGCGCTCCATGAGCGGATCGAGGCGGCGGCGGTGTCCGGGCGAGCGGCCCTGGCCGATCTGCTGACGGCAGAGGGCCTCGAGGCCGGCCGGTTCATCGACGAGGCCGCGCCCGGTGAGGCGCCGCTCCGCGATCCGCCGCTGCGCGCTCTGTCGCTGGCGGTGGCCCAGAAGTGCAACCTCGGCTGCACCTACTGCTACGCCGAGGGGGGCGGCTTCGGCGGACCGCCGCGCGCCATGTCCTGGCCGGTGGCCGAGGCTGCGGTGCGCCGGCTCCTGGACGGCGCCGCACCCGGCGAGCGGGTCCATCTCTCCTTCCTCGGCGGCGAGCCGCTCACCAACCGGGCGATGATCCGGCGCGCCTGCGAGCTGGCGACAGCGCTCGCCCGGGCGAAGGGCGTGGCGATCGGCTTTGCGATCACCACCAACGGCACCCTGCTCGGCCCGGATGATGGCGATTTCTTCGAGCGCTACGGCTTCGCGGTGACGCTGAGCATCGACGGGCCGCGTGAGGTCCACGATCGCCTGCGGCCGATGAAGGGCGGGCGCGGCAGCTATGACCGGCTGCTCGAGCGCGTCCGACCGGTGCTCGCCCGCCAGGGCCGCATGCAGCTGTTCGCGCGGGCGAGCGTCACGCCCAGGAACCTCGACCTGGTCCAGATCCTCGATCATCTGATCGGGCTCGGCTTCAGGAGTGTGGGCTTCTCGCCCGTGCTGAGCGCGCCCACCGGGCGGGACGAGCTGCAGCGCGCCGACCTCGAGATCCTGCTCGAGCAGATGGTTGCCTGCGGTCGGACCTTCGAGCGCCGGGTGCTGGTCGGCGAGCCCTATCCGTTCTCCAACATGCTGAGCGCGCTCACGGAGATCCATCGCGGCACGCATCGCCCCTATCCCTGCGGCGCCGGCGCCGGCTATCTCGGGGTCGGCGCTGACGGCGGCCTCTATGCCTGCCATCGCTTCGTCGGCGATGAAGCGGGCGCGATGGGCGATTTGCGCGCCGGCGTGGACCATGAGCGCCAGGATCACTGGCTCGCGGCACGCGTGGTCGACCGTCAGGAACCCTGCCGGAGCTGCTGGGCCCGCTATCTCTGCGGTGGCGGCTGCCACCACGAGGTCATCCATCGCGGCCGGCCGGCCTGCGACTACATCCGCGGCTGGCTGCACTATGCGCTTCAGGCCTACGTGCGGCTCTCGGAGCAGCGCCCCGAGTTCATCGCGAGCCTGGCCAGGTGAGGGCCGCAACCGCGGGCGCGATCCGGACCGAGGTCTGCGTCCTCGGGGGCGGGCCCGCCGGGGCGGCGCTCGCCTGCCGGCTCGCAGGCCTCGGCCATGACATCTGCCTGCTGGATCGGACCGCCGCGCCCGGGCGGCGGATCGGTGAGACGCTGCCCGCGCCCGCTCTGCCGATCCTCGACTCGCTCGGCCTCGCCGCCTGCGCCGAGGCAGCCTGCTATCGCCGAAGCGAGCGCGCGCACGTCCTCTGGTCGGGCCGTGACGATCCCGCGGTAACGGTGAGCAAGCCCGGCCTTCCGGTCGATCGGCGGCGCTTCGATCGAGCCCTGATCGAGGCCGCCCGGGCCGCCGGCGCCGAGGTGCTTGCGCCCTGCCATCCGGGCACACCGGCCCGCGCCGCTGGCCCTGGCTGGCGCCTGCCGGTCGAGTCCGCGGGCGAGCGGCGAATGATCGAGACCCGCTTCCTGGTCGACGCGCGTGGCCGGCGGGCGCGCATCGAAGGCCGCTCGCGCACGACCTCGGCCCGGACGCTGGCGCTCGCGGCGAGCGCGCGCCGTCTGCCTGCGAGCGGGCCGGAGAGCTGCATCGAGGCGTGCGCGGACGCCTGGTGCTGGGGCATGGCGCTGCCCGACGGCCGCTACGCGATCATCGCCTTCGTCGATGCCGATGTCTGCCGGGGCGCCGGCGCCGGCATCGAGAGCGTTTATCAGCGAAGCCTTCAGGGATCGGTCCTGCTGCGCCATTGCCTGAGCGGGCTCGAAGGGCCGATCGCGGTCTGCGACGCCTCGAGCTCGGTCCATGGCTGTCCGATCGGTCCCGACTTCGTGCGCATCGGCGAGGCGGCCTTTGCCGCCGATCCGCTCTCCTCCCAGGGCGTGCAGCTGGCGATCACCTCGGCGCTGCAGGCGGCCGCTGCCTTGCATACCATGCTCGCGACGCCAGCCGAGACCGAGGCGGCGCTGCTCTTCTATCGCGAGCGTCAACAGGAAGCGGCGGCGCGCAGCCAGAGAACCGCGGGCGGCCTCTACGCGGCTCAGGATCGCCATCCGCCGAGCGCATTCTGGCAGCGCCGCGCCCTGACTGACGCCACCCCGCCCGCGGCGCCCTCCGACATCCTGCAGCCTCCCCCTCTGAGCGACCGGGTGCGTCTCGCGGCCGGGGCGAGAGTGGCCGAGACGCCCGTGCTCGCCGGCGATCTGATCTGCCGACAACCGGCGCTCTCGCACCCGTCCCTCGAACGCCCGCTCGCCTGGCTGGGCAATGCCGCGATCGCCTCCCTTCTGGCGCCGATCGTGGGCGACGTCGAGGTCGCAGAGCTGCTCCGCTGCTGGGAGCGCTCTCTGCCGCCCCGGACGGCACGCGAAACCCTCCACTGGCTTGCGGCGCGCGGCATCGTCGTGCCGGCCGAGCCGCCCGGCGCCGGTACGGATCGGGTCCGCGAAGCGACGGCGCGCCCCGGCGGCTGACAAGAGCCGGGCGGCTGCCTATGCTGGCGGCTGGTCAGGGCCGGAGGGCGGGCGCATGGCGATCATCAACCGGATCGGCGACTTTCAGGACGACATGTCGGCCTGGCGCCGGGATTTGCACCAGCATCCCGAGCTCGGCTTTGAGGAGCACCGCACCTCGGCGTTCGTCGCCGACAAGCTGCGGGCCTTCGGGATCGACGAGGTCCACACCGGCCTCGCCAAAACGGGCGTGGTCGGCGTGCTCAAGTCCGGCTCGGGCGGCCGGGCGATCGGCCTGCGCGCCGACATGGATGCGCTGCCGATCCAGGAGCCGGGCGGCCGTCCCCATGGCTCGAGGACACCCGGCAGGATGCACGCCTGCGGCCATGACGGCCACACCACGATGCTGCTCGGCGCGGCCCGCTATCTGGCCGAGACGCGCAACTTCGACGGCACGTCTTCCTGATCTTCCAGCCAGCCGAGGAGATGCTCGGAGGTGGCCGGGTGATGCTCGAGGAGGGCCTGCTCGAGCGCTTCCCGATCGAGCAGGTCTACGGCATGCACAACTGGCCGCGCATGCCGGTCGGTAGCTTCGCCATGCGCCCCGGTCCGGTGATGGCGGCGGCCGACCGGATCGACATCCAGTTGACCGGCCGCGGCGGGCACGGCGCCATGCCGCATCATGCCTGCGATCCGGTGGTCGCCGGCGCTCAGATCGTGAGCGCTCTCCAGACCATCGTCGCCCGCAACGTCGATCCGATCGATCGTGCCGTGGTCTCGATTACCCAGTTCCACGCCGGCGATACCGACAACGTCATCCCACAGACGGCGATGTTGGGCGGCACCGCGCGCTCGTTCAATCCCGAGATGCGCGAGCTGCTCGAGCGGCGGATCGGCGAGGTCGCCCGCGGCATCGGTCAGGCGCTCGGCGTCGCCGTCGAGTGCACCTACCATCAGGGCTACCCGCCGACCGTGAACACCGAGGCCGAGACCGAGCTTGCCGCCGCGGCGGCGGCCGAGGTCGCGGGTGCGGACAAGGTCGACCGCGCGCCCGCGCCGGTCATGGGTGCTGAGGACTTCGCCTTCATGCTCGAGCAGCGGCCGGGCAGCTACGTCTTCATCGGCAACGGCGGCGGTCCCGACGCGCCGATGGTCCACAACCCCGACTACGACTTCAACGACGAGGCGCTCCCTTACGGCGCCAGCTACTGGGCACGCCTGGTTGAGCGGGTTCTGCCCGCACGCTGAGCCTTGCACCGCGTCCGCGCGAGCGGGATGAAATCGCCGATGTCCCGCCAGCCTCAGGCCGGGCTGACCGAAGGCTCGCCGCCGCGCGCCGGGGCGCGGCTGACGAGCACCTTGTCGATGCGCCGGCCGTCCATGTCGACCACTTCGAAGCGCCAGCCCTCGTAGGCGACCGACTGGCCCTCCTCGGGCACGCGGCCGAGCTGCGCCAGAATAAAGCCCGCGAGCGTATGATAGCTCCCCTCCTCCGGCAGGCTCTCGAGTCCCAGAGCCAGCTTGACCTCGTCGATCGCGAGCATGCCGTCGATCAGCAGCGAGCCGTCGCCGCGCTTGACGATCGCGGGCTCCTCACCCAGCCGGCGCTCGGGCATGTCACCGACTACCGCCTCCAGCATGTCCTCGACCGTCACCACACCCTCGACCTCGCCATACTCGTCGACCACCAGAGCCATGTTCGCCCGGGCCTGGCGGAGCGCTTCCAGCGCCCGCAGCACCGGCATGCTGTCCGGCACCACCAGCACCGCGCGCAGGGTCTCGCGCAGATTTAGGGGGCGGCCGGCGAGGCAGGCGTCGAGCAGGCTGCGGACATGGACGACGCCCAGGACCTCGTCCAGGCTGCCCTTGCCGATCACGAAGCGGCTGTGCCCGCTCGCGTGGATGACCCGAGCGATCTCGTCGGGGCCGTCCTCCACGTCGAGCCAGACCAGCTCGACCCGCGGCGTCATGATCGCGCGCACCGGCCGGTCGGCGAGGCGCAGCACGCGGCCGATCATCGCCTGCTCCTCCTTGTGGAACACGCCCGTCCGGGTGCCTTCGGCGATCAGCATCCGGAGCTCCTCCTCGGTCACCGTCTCGCGCGGTGCGGTTTCGCTGCCCAGGAGACGGAGTACGAGCCGGCTCGACCTCTCGAGCAGCCATACCGCCGGGACGCTGACGCGCGACAGCAGGTCGATCACCGGCGCCACCAGCCCTGCGGCCCGCTCGGGGGCCCGGAGCGCCAATTGCTTTGGGACGAGCTCGCCGATGATCAGCGACAGGTAGGTGATCGCGACCACCACCAGCGAGTAGGCAATCTCGGCGCTGAACGGCGCGAGCGTGGGCATGCGCGCCAGCACCCGGCCGAGCGGGTCGGCGAGCCGGGTCGCGCCGAAGGCGCCGGCAACGATCCCGACCAGGGTGATGCCGATCTGCACAGTCGAGAGCATGCGGCTGGGATCGCGCGCGAGGGAGAGGGCGAGGCGGGCGCCGCGCCGTCCCTTGCGCGCCAGCGCCTCGAGCCGGGCCGGCCGCGCCGACACGATCGCCAGCTCCGAGAGGGCGAAGACGCCGTTGAGCAGCAGCAGGGCCAGTACGATCAGGATCTCGAGCAGGGGCATCGTCCTCTCCCATCGGCCCGTGGGGGCGAGCTCCGAGAAAACCTTGCATCGGGCGCCGGTCTGGGTGAGATGGTCGTGCCGAGCGAGGGGTGCGGCGCCGCCCACGCCCCGCCGCTTGGCGCCATTTGTCCTGCGAACTGAGGACTGTTGACAACGAGGGATCGGCCCCGACCGAGCGAGAGCGAATGGACGGTCCACGGCACGCTGGGGAATACCAGGTCGTCTACGCCGACCCGCCCTGGCGTTTCGCCACCTACTCCGACAAGGGCAAGGGACGCAGCGCCGAGGCGCACTACGACTGCCTCAGCATCGATGAGATCAAGGCGTTGCCGGTCGGGACGTGGGTGGCGCGTGACGCCGTGCTGCTGCTCTGGGCGACGGATCCCCTCCTGCCGCGCGCGCTCGAAGTGATCAACGCCTGGGGCTTCACCTACAAGACCATCGGCTTCTACTGGGTCAAGCTGAACAAGTCGGCCGCCAGCCGGCTGTCGGCCGAGTGGCCGCTCCTGGCCGAGCGCGACTTCTTTACCGGGCTCGGCTTCTGGACGAGGGCCAATCCGGAGCCCTGCCTGCTCGCCACCCGCGGCCAGCCGAAGCGTAGCGCGGGGGACGTGAAGAAGCTCCTGATCGCCCCGCGGCGCGAGCATTCGAGGAAGCCGGACGAAACCTACGAGTTGATCGAGCGCTTGCTGCCCGGTCCCTATCTCGAGCTGTTCGCGCGCCGGAGCCGCCCGGGCTGGGACGCGTGGGGCAATCAGCCGGAACTATTTGATCGCGGCCCGGTCACGACCCGCAGACGGCCCTCGCGCAGCCTCTGAGCGTACCGCACCGGCTCTGGCCATGTGAGCCGCTTCGCGAGCCGGAGCGTCCCATGGGATGGTCCGGGCTCGGGATTCCGGATTGTCGAACCGGCCGCAAAGCCCTAACATTTTATTAACGTCGGTCCGGAGGCACGGCAGAAGCGACATGGAAGGCGAACGCTACGTCGGGGAGAGGCGCGCGCTGCGCCACTTCCTGCAGGAGTTACGCCCGCTCGCCATGGCGGCTTTGGGCGAAGACGCCGTACTTTGCTATCGGATCGACCTGGCGCTGCGGTCCGGCGACCTCACCGCGCTGCGCAAGGCGCGGGAGATCTTTCACAATCAACCCGAAGACCTCAAGCGTCGCCTGATGCGCGGCATCTTCGAGGCGCCGGCCGTGCGGCCCAGCAAGACTTACCTGCTGGACCGCTATACGCAGCGCGCGCCGGAGCCGTTCGTCCGGTTCGACGCCTATCCGGCCGCCACCACTGACGACATTGGGCTCTCGGTCGAACTCGATCACGAGCTGGCGGACGACGTGCCGGTGCGCGTGCTGATCAGCCCGGGCACGTTGCCGAACAGCGCCGCGCAGGCGCTCCGCCAGATCGCGGCCTGGATCGAGCGTGATCGCCGCCTGCTGTCGGCGCGCCACTGGCTGAGCGTGCCTCCGGGTCCCGGCGCGAGTGACGAGGAGCCCGGCGTGGCGGGGGAGCGCCGCGGCGATAGTGCCGACCAAGCCTGATCTGTCAGCCCCTGCGCCAACCACAGCATCGCGCAGTCGCCGCGCTTTCGCCGCGGTGGCCTTCCTTTGCTGGGCCGGCGCGCTGCTCGGAGCTCTGTTGCTGGTCGGCTGTACGCCCGGGCGTCCGGGGGCCGGGACCGCCGGCGAGGACGCCCGCAAAGCCCTGGCTGACAGCCGCAGCGCGGGGCCGATCCTGACGATCGTTCAGGGCAACCCCTTCAACATGGACGAGATGCGCCGCGATGCTCTGGTCACCAATGCGATGGCCAGGGGCGTCGCGGGTCTGGACGTGCGCTTCAGCGCCCTACCAAGCGCCGCCGCCGCGCCCGAGCCGCATCTGGTCGTCATTCTGGACCCGCAGAGCGAGCCACCCCCTGCCGAGGCCTGCGGCACGCCGCAGAGCGTTCCCACGACGCCGGCGAGCGAGACCCTGAAGATTCTGGCGGCGTTCTGTGATCACGATCGGGCGCTCAACGTGGTTCGCGAGGAGGGTCCGGTCTCGGGGCCTACTGATGCGCGCTTTGAGCGTCTGTTCTGGCGCACCGCGGCGGCGCTGTTCCCGGACACCTATTGGGATACCTACGGCTTTGGCATCCTGCCCCGCTGGATCAACCTTGGCATCGGCGGCAGCTTCGGCTTCTGATCCGCTCGACCAACGACCAGGCCGCGCCGTGGCGGCTCGATGAGCGAAGGGGCCGACGTGCTGATCGTGGGCGCCGGCATCGCCGGCAGCTCGCTCGCCTTCGAGCTCGCCGAACACGCCTCGGTCCTGCTCCTCGAACGCGAGACCCTGCCCGGCTACCACAGCACGGGTCGCTCGGCGGCAATGCTGATCGAAACCTACGGCACCGAGACGGTCCGCCGTCTCACCCGAGCGAGCCGGCCGTTCTTCCAACATCCGCCGCCCGGGTTCGCCGACCAGCCGCTGCTCAGCCCGCGCGGCATGTTGCACATCGCCCGCGCCGACCAGCGTCTGGCGCTCGACCGCGCCTGGCGCTGCGCGGCGCCGCAGCTGCCGTCACTTCGCCGTCTGAGCGCCGCCGAGGTGCGGGCGCTGGTGCCGTCGATCCGTGCGTCCTATGTCGCTGCTGGCCTGCTCGAGCCGGAGGCCAGAGCAATCGACGTCGCCGTCCTGCATCAGGCCTATCTGCGCGGCCTGCGCCGACGGGGCGGCCGGCTGGTCACCGATGCCGAGGTCAAGGCCATCGAAGCGGCAGACGGTGGCTGGCGGGTTGAAACCACGACCGGCGCCTATCGCAGCGAGGTCCTGGTCAATGCGGCGGGCGCCTGGGCCGATCAGATCGCCCTCATGGCCGGTGTGCCGCCGATCGGGCTGATCGCCAAGCGGCGCACCGCGGTTCTGATCGATCCGCCGGACGGATTTGATCCCGCCTGGCCGATGGTGATCGATGTCGACGAGCGCTTCTACTTCAAGCCCGAGGCCGGCCAGCTTCTGGTCTCTCCGGCCGACGAGACGCCGCTCGAGCCCTGCGACGTGCAGCCCGAGGAGCTCGACGTCGCGCTTGCGGTCGAGCGCTACCAAAAGGTGACCGGCCAGCCGGTCCGGCGGCTCACCCACCGTTGGGCGGGGCTGCGCAGCTTTGTCGCCGACCACGATCCGGTGGTCGGCTCCGATCCGGCCGCGCCGGGCTTCGTCTGGCTCGCCGGGCAGGGCGGTTTCGGCATCATGACCGCGCCCGCGCTGGCGCAGATCTGCGCGCGCCTGATCACCGAAGGCCCGCTGCCGCCCGGACTCGAGATCGAGCCCGGTAGGCTCGCACCCGGGCGCCTGCGGACGCACTGAATCGGCGAGCGATCAGTCGTGCTCGATGGCGGCCATAGCCGCCTCGGCCGCGGCCAGCTCGTGGACTTCCCGGTCCTTCTCCGCCGCCCGCGCCGCGATCACCGCGGCGTCCAGATCGACCTGATTGCAGAGGCCGAGCAGCACCGGGTCGCGCGGCCGAATCTCGGAGCTCTTCCAGTGGGTGCGCTCGCGCACCGCGTTGACCGTGTTCTTGGTCGTGCCGAGCAGCTTGCAGATCTGCTGGTCGCTGAGCTCGGGATGGTGGCGCAGCAGCCAGGCGATCGCGTCCGGCCGGTCCTGCCGCTTGGAGAGCGGCGTGTAGCGAGGCTCGCGCCGTTTCGGCACCTTGATGTCGGCCGCGGCCGGCCGCGCAAGCCGAAGGCGCGCGTTCGGATCCTTCTGGCAGCGCTCGATCTCGCCGCGCTCCAGCTGGCCGCCGGCGACCGGATCGAGGCCGCGGATGCCGGCCCCGACCTCGCCATCCGCGATGCCCTTGACCTCGAGCGCGTGCAGGCCGCAGAAGTCAGCGATCTGCTCGAACGTCAAGCTGGTGTTGTCCACGAGCCACACGGCCGTGGCCTTCGGCATCAACGGTCGATCCATCACGAACCCCTGCTCTGGCTCCACAAAGGCGACGGCACACCTGCGCCCGCCGCTCGCCTTCTACGGGCTTGGCCACCAGATGGGAAGGCTGTTGCCGGAAGGCAACGGCCCGGGCGGTCGGCCGTCCCGCACTTCCACCCGGTATCTGCCCAGCTGGGCTGGCGGCGCCCGGCAACGCTGAAATCAACGGCATCGGTTGCGTTGCCCACCACTCGTCCGCGGGTAAACGGACGCCCGAGGTGGCGGCGTGATCTAGACAAACCGCAGCGCGTCGAGCTGGGCGCGATTGGAGACGACCCGGCTCGACAGGCAGAAGTCGGGCGCGTGCAGCCAGCAGCTCGCGTCCGCCTCGCGCGTCCGCCGAAAGGCTGCTACGAGCCGCTGTTCCGCCTCGAGTTTGCGTCCGCTGGCGGCGGCAAAAATCCACACGCGGGTGACGAAGCGCGCGGCGTAGCCCTCAGTGTGGCGCTCGATCCAAAGGTAGCCGCCGCCCCATCGGTCGGTGGTCAGCGGCAGTAGGAGTCGCCCACCCTCCGGCAGGGTGTCGAGCCGGCGTTGACGACGATGATCTCAGCGGGCCCGCCATGGTGGACGATGCCATCACCGGCGACCACCCTGATCTGTGGCCAAGCGGCCAGATTATCGCGGGCGCGCGCGGCAAGCCCCGGATCGGCTTCGATCGCGGTCACCTGTCCTTCGGCACCGACCAGTTCCGCCAGGATCGCGCTTTAGTAGCCGGTGCCCGCGCCGATGTGCAGCGCCCGCTCGCCCGCGTGGGGCAGGATCGCGTCGAATAGATACGCCCAGAGCGCGGGCTGGCCATTGTTGAGACGCTGCGTCGGATCGATCGCGATCAGGACGTTGTGGTAGACGTGCGTCGCATCGGCGTCGGCGTCGTCCAGTAGCCCTCAGCGGGGTAATCGAGGATCTGCCACGGCCCGCCCAAGGAAGCGTTCGCGCGGCACGTCGGGAAAGGCACGGACGATCGCGTCCGAGCGCACATGCGCGACGTAGCGCAGCTCTTCGGCGTACCGGCGCCGCGCGGCTGCCAGCTCTGCGGCGGACGTCGCGACGAGACGCTCCGGCCTAAGCGGGAACGGCGACGGTGTAATTGAGCGCGAGGCGGCCGCCGTCGGGATAGATGCACTGGCCGGTGAGGTAGCTGGCATCGTCACTCGCCAGGAACAGCGCCACCTTGGCGACTTCCGCCGGCTCGCCGCAGCGGCCCATGGGCGTGCGCGAGAGGATCCTCCGACGCGCCGCCTCGTCGTCCATCACGACCTTGAGGAGATCGGTGAGGATCGAGCCGGGCCCGATCGCATTGACCCGCACCCCCTTGTCGGCGAGGGCGAGCGCCATGACCTTCGTCAGCTGGTTGACCGCGCCCTTGCTCGTCACATAAGGCACCTGATTGGGGATCGCGACCACGGCATTGGCCGACGACATGTTGACGATCGCGCCCCTGCCCCGCTCGACCATCGCCCGCGCTGCGGCCTGGCCGACCAGGAACACGCCCTTCAGATTGACGCGCAAAACGGCGTCGAAGTCGGCCTCGCTGATCTCAAGGAAATCCGCGGTCTTGATGATCCCGGCGTTGTTGATCAACACATCGAGACGGCCGAAC
>JBKPDM010000544.1:0-11463 GCA_046727895.1 Pseudomonadota bacterium
TCCACCATCCGATCGACTACGTGGGTTCGGCACGCTTGCGCCCGGTGATCATCGCCAGCGTCAGGTTCTCCCGATGCGCGAGGCTGCTGAACACCACCCCGGCGACATGCGCGAAGACCAGCACGACGGTGAGGTTGGCGGCGGCCTTGTGCAGGTCTTCGAGCCACACGAACCCCCAGAACGCATCGGTGGTCATCAACCAGCCGCTGCCGCCGGTGAGGATCAGCATCGCGAGCAGCAGCAGGATCATCGCTCCGCCGGCAGGATTGTGCCCAAGGTAGCGCCGGGGATGCCCGCCCGGCAGGCTCTTCAGATAGGCGAGCAGCTTCGTCGGGCGTGGCACGAAGTCCCGGAAACGTGCATGTCGGCTGCCGACGAAGCCCCAGATCAGGCGCAGAGCGACCAGCGCCAGCACGACGTAGCCGGCCCCCTGGTGCAGACGCTTACCCCCCTCGCCCAGCCAGGCGATGGTGAAGCTGATCACCAGGCTCCAGTGAAACAGCCGGACCAGCGGGTCCCAGACGCGGACCGTGTCCGGCCGCTCGGTGCGGCCGGCCACGGACGCCGCCGAGGACGAGATCGCCTCGGCCATGGTCACTCCTCATCCGTCTTGATCTGGGCCGTGACCGGATCCATGTGGAACTCGACCCGCTTGCCGTTCTTATCGAATCCCTTGACCTCCCAGCAGCCAGCCTGGGCTTTGATCCCGCGGACGTCGTAGCCCATCGCCTTGGCCTTGGCGGCGAGCTGGTCCTTGGTCATCAGCTGGTCGTTCGCGGATCTCGGGCACATCGTCGCCGCCTCTTCGGCGAGCACCGGTCCGCCGAGCACCAGCCCGCTGAGAAGAACGCCGGCCAAGGTCGCTTGCTTGATCATCTGGTATCTCCGATCCTGTTGCCGACGCTCCCTTGCGTCGGTGGTCGGACTTTGTAGAGGAGGCCAGCTGAAGCGCGGCTGATGGCGTCTGTCAGCTTGGGTTCAGCTGGCTCCCGTCAAGATTGCCTGATGCAGAGACTGATGTGTCTGGCCATCCTGGCCGGGATTCTGATCCATCCCGCGACCGGCATCCGGGCAGCTGATCGCGATCACGATCAGGAGCAGGCGCGGCGCGCGCTCGAGGCCGGCGAAATCCTGCCTCTGGATCAGATTCTGCAAGAGGTGCAGCAGCGCTATGCTGGCACCGTGGTCGAACTCGAGCTGACACCCGAGGGCGGCCGCTGGGTCTACGAGCTCGAGCTGCTGGCTCCCGACGGCCGTCTGCTCAAGCTCCGGATCGATGCCAAGAGCAAGCAGCTGCTGCAGGAGGATGATGACTGATGCGCGTCCTGGTCGCCGAGGACGACCCGCGGATCGCGGCGGATCTGGCGCGGGTGCTGCGCGCCGCCAACTATGTGGTTGATCTCGCGGCCGAGGGTGAGGAGGCGCATTTCCTGGGCGACACCGAGCCCTATGATGCGGTGATTCTCGACCTCGGCCTGCCGGTGCTGGACGGGGTCACGGTGCTCAAGCGTTGGCGCACGGCAGGCCGCAACATGCCGGTCCTGATCCTGACCGCGCGCGGCAGCTGGCACGAGAAGGTCGAAGGCATCGACGCCGGCGCGGACGACTACCTGGCCAAGCCGTTTCAGATGGAGGAGCTGCTGGCGCGCCTCCGCGCGCTGATCCGACGCGATCGCGGCCATGCCTCCGCGCTTCTGACCGCCGGGCCGGTGAGCCTGGACACGCGCGCCGCGCGGGCGAGCGTCGACGGCGTGCCGCTGCAGCTTTCCGCGCTCGAGTACCGCCTGCTCGTCTATCTGATGCTGAACCGGGGTCGGGTGGTGCCCCGCCTCGAGCTGATCGAGCACATCTACGAGCAGGATTTCGAGCGCGAGAGCAACACCATCGAGGTCCTTATCGGCCGGCTGCGGCGCAAGCTCGGGGTCGATGTCATCAAGACCAGGCGCGGCCTCGGCTATACCCTCGAAGCGGCGTAATGGGGGCGGCGGCGCGCAGATCCCTGCGCGTACGCCTGCTGCTGGCCGCCACCTGCTCAGTGGTGGCGGCGCTGGTGCTTGCCGGCCTTGGCCTGACGCTGTTGTTCCGGCAGCACGTCGAACGCAGCTTCGAGCGCGAGTTGGTCAACCACCTGAATCAGCTGACCGCCGCCTTCGAGCTGACGGAGGCGGGGGCGCCACAGGTCGCCGGTCCACTCAGCGATCCGCGCTTCGTCAAACCCTACGGCGGCCTGTACTGGCAGATCGAGGATGCGGCCGGTCATTCGCTTCGCTCGCGCTCGCTCTGGGACTTCTCCCTCGATCTGCCGCCAGACCCGTTGTCCTCGGGTGAGTTGCACCGCCACGTTCTGGCCGGGCCGGCGGGCAGCCGGCTGCTCGTGGTCGAGCGCGGGCTGCGCCTCGGCGACCGCGCGTTCCGTCTCGCCGTCGGGATCGATCGGCGCGACATCGACGAGAACGTGCGCGATTTCGGCTGGGACACGACGCTTTCGCTGGGCATCCTGGCGGTGGTTCTGCTCGGCGCCGCGGCCGCACAGGTGTCGGTCGGTCTCAGGCCGCTGCAAGGGCTGCGCGTCGAGCTCGCCAAGGTGCATGCGGGCAGCGCGCGCCGCCTCGAGGCGAGCTTTCCGACCGAGGTGCAGCCCCTGGTCGACGACCTCAACGACCTGCTCGATCAGCAGATGGCGGCGGTCGAGCGGGCCCGCACTCAGGCCGGCAATCTCGCTCATGGGCTCAAGACGCCGCTCACCGTGCTGGCGGCCGAGCGCCGCAAGCTCGCCGAGCAGGGCCAGTCGGCGCCGGCCGAGGTGCTCGGCCAGCAGATCGAGACGATGCGCCGCCAGATCGACTATCAGCTCGCTCGGGCACGCGCCGCGAGCTCGAGCCGGGTGCCGGGCGTCGCCGCGCCGATCGGCCCGGTGGTCGAGCGACTGGTCCGCGTGCTCCGTCGGGTCGGCGCCAACCCCAAGATCGAGCTCGTCGCCGACATTGCCGAGGAGCATGCGTTCGCCGGTGAAGCCCAGGATCTCGAGGAGATGGTCGGCAACCTGCTCGACAACGCCTGCAAATGGGCCAGGCGCCGCGTCACCGTGACAAGCGAGGGCAGCGGCCGGCGGGTCGCGATCCTGGTCGACGACGACGGGCCCGGCCTGCCGGCCGAGCGGCGGGAAGAGGTGTTCGAGCGCGGTCGGCGGCTGGATCAGTCGGTGCCGGGCAGCGGTCTCGGGCTCGCCATCGTCCGCGATCTCGCGGAAATCTATGGCGGCCGCGTCGGGCTCGAGGACTCGCCGGAGGGCGGCCTCCGTGTGCGGCTGGAGCTGCCGGCGCCCGGATCCGCCGCGCACGGCTAGACCAACGGGCGAAAAGCCAGTCAGTCGGCCGCCCCTTGCCGAGACCCTTGGTTTTTGCTTGTTCTCTGACCACCTCTGTCGGAGCGAGGGCGAGTGACGAGCCATGAACATCAATGCCGATCTCGGCCGGCGTGCCGTCGTCTATAGCGCGGAGCTGCCGTGGATCGATTCACCGCTCCCGGGCGTCCAGCGGCGGATGCTGGAGCGCGACGGCGAGGAGGTCGCCCGCGCCACCAGCATCGTCCGCTACGCGCCGGGCAGCGCCTTCTCGCCCCATACCCACGGCGGCGGCGAGGAGTTCCTGGTGCTCGAGGGCGTATTCTCCGATGAGAGCGGCGATTTCGGCCCCGGCATGTACGTGCGCAATCCGCCCGGGTCCAGGCATCGCCCGAGCAGTGCTTCCGGCTGCACGATTTTCGTCAAGCTCCGGCAGATGGAGACCGACGATCAGGCGTTCGTCCGAATCGACACCGCGACAGCCGCCTGGCAGCCGGATCCGCGCGAAGGCGTCAGCATCTTGCCGCTGTACGAGCGGGCGCCCGAGAAGGTCGTCCTGATGAAGCTCGCGCCCGGTGCCCGACTGGGGCGCCACGAGCATCCGGGCGGCGAAGAGATCCTGGTGTTGGATGGGGTCCTTGAGGACGAGCAGGGGCGCTACCCTGAGGGCACCTGGCTGCGCAATCCCGACGGGAGCGCGCACGCGCCTGTCTCACGCGAAGGCTGTACGCTCTATGTCAAGACCGGTCATCTGGCGACGGCTGACCGGAGCGGCGCCGACTCGTCGGCCGCCTAGCCCCCGGGATTGCGGGGCGCGTTTGGATCACTTGAGAGCGTCAAGAGCGGAACGGAGGTCATGCCCAGCACGCCGGTCTCGCTCGCGCTTCAGGGCGGCGGCGCGCACGGCGCGTTCACCTGGGGCGCGCTCGAACGGCTGCTCGACGAGCCCGACCTGGCGATCGATGGGATCAGCGGGACAAGCGCGGGCGCCATCAACGCTTGCCTACTCGCCCAGGGCCTGCTGAAGGACGGCGCAGATGGCGCCAAGGCCGAGCTCGAAGCCTTCTGGCGTCGGTTGAGCCAGCTTGGCACGGCGGCATTCAATCCCTACCAGACCAGTCCCTACCACACCTTCGTGAGGGCCTGGAACCTGGACTGGTCACCGGCCGCTCTCTGGCTCGACATGCTGGCTCAGTTCGTCTCGCCCTATCAGCTCAACCCGCTCGATCATAATCCGCTGCGCGATCTCTTGAGCGAGCGGCTCGATTTCGACCGCCTGCGCGCCACCGCGCCGGTCAAGCTGTTCGTCTGCGCCATCAATCTCTTGACCAACAAGATGCGGGTGTTCGGTAACAGCGAGCTCTCGACCGACGCCCTGCTCGCCTCGGCCTGCCTGCCGCAGCTGCATCGCGCGGTCGAGATCGACGGCGAGTTCTATTGGGATGGCGGGTTCATCGGCAATCCGGTGCTGAAGCCGCTGCTGCGCCAGTGCGAGGCGCAGGACATCATCCTGGTCCAGCTGAACCCGACCCAGCGGAGCGAACTACCGATCTCGGCGCGCGACATCATGGATCGCCTGAACGAGGTGACGATGAACGCGGCGCTGATGCGCGAGCTCGACGGCATCGCGACGATCAACCGTCTGATCGAGGCAGGTCAGCTCAAGCACCCACGCTACGTCAGGATCCACCTGCACCGGATCGCCGATCCCGACGTCATGGCGGGGCTCGGCGTGCGCAGCAAGAACAACACCGCGTGGCCGTTCCTGAGCTATCTGCGCGATGCGGGCCGTGCCTGCGCGGAGCGCTGGCTCGAGGAGAACCGGGCCAAGCTCGGCCGTGAGTCGACGCTGGACCTGGCGGAGTTCGCTGTTTGAGCGACCACGACCGGAGCACTTCGAGCGGCTTGATCCCGACGCTGGATCGCGCCGCCATGCGCGGGCCAGAAAACGCGGGCATGACCGTTGCCGCCGCCGTGACGACCTTCAATCGCCTGGACTCGCTCAAGCGCTGCATCCACGCGATCCGGGCGCAGGAGCACCCGGTCGACGAGATCGTCGTGGTCAACGATCAGAGCACCGACGGCACCCGGGAGTGGCTGGACGGCCAGGCCGACCTCGTCGCGATCCACCAGCCCGGCAACTTCGGCTGCGCCTGCAGCTTCCATACCGTGTTGAAGACGGTTTACGAGCGCGGCCACGACTTCGCCTGGGCGATGGACGACGACGTCTTCCCGCAGCCCGATTCGCTCGGCATCCTGCTGGACAGCGCCGCGCGGCTGAAGCAGCAGGGGGTCAGGCTCGGCGGCCTCACGGCCTATCAGGCGCATTGGGACCAGGGCGGCACGACCTGGCTGCCGTTTCGGATGCCGAGCACGGTCGCGCGGGCGCTGCGCTATCGCTACCTCAGTCCCGACGTCGGCATCGTGCGGGGCAGGGGCGAGCCGCAGGAGATCGACCACTACACCTTCGTCAGCACCCTGTTCACACGCGAAGCGATGGCGGCCTGCGGCTTCCCGAATCAGGACTTCTACTATTACGGCGAAGACACCGACTACGCGCTCCGCCTCGCCGAGCAAGGCTTCAAGAGCTACGTCGTGCCGCGCTGCGTGGTCGAGCACGCCGGCGGCGGCTTCAGCGCGCCCGTGCTCCTGCCGGTCTCGGCCAACTGGCGCTATTACTACATGTACCGTAACCAGCTGACCCTGGTGCGCATGTACGGCGACCGGCTCGGGCCGGTCAAGCGGCTGGCATGCCAGGCGCGGATCATGATGGGGCTGGGCAAACGGCTGCTTCTGGAAGCCCGCCGCGGCAACTTCGGCGCCTGCCGCCTGGCCTTGCGTGGTGCCACCGACGGCCTGATCGGGCGCATGGGCAAACGGGTCGCACCCGGCACCACCGGCTGAAATTCTTGCGCCTTCAGCTCATCCAGTTGCCGCCGTCGACGTTGTAGGTCTGGGCGACCACGTAGTCGCTGTCCGAGGAGGCGAGGAAGACGGCCATGCCGGTCAGGTCCTCGGGCGTGCCCATGCGGCCGTAGGGCACGGCCGCGCCGACAAGGCGCTTCTTCTCGCCGATCGGTCGGCCTTCGTGCTTCGCGAACAAGGCGTCGACCTCGTCCCACATTGGCGTGTCGACCACGCCCGGCGCTATGGCGTTGACGTTGATGCCGTGCTCGATCAGGGCGAGGCCGGCCGACTGGGTTATGCTGATCACGGCGGCCTTGCTCGCGCAGTAGACGGCAACCAGCGCCTCACCGCGGCGGCCTGCCTGGGAGGCGAAGTTGATGATCTTGCCGCCGCGGCCCTGCTCGACCATGCGTCGCGCCACCGCCTGAAGCGTGAACAGCAGTCCCTCGACGTTGACGGCGAATACCTTGGCGTAGCTGTCGCGCGTGATCTCGAGCAGCGGCGCCATCGCGAACACCGCGGCGGCGTTGACCAGGATGTCGATGCCGCCGGCGCGCCGGGCCACCGCCTCGACCATGGCGTCAATCGACCCCTGGCGGGTGACGTCGAGCTCGATCGCAAAGGCGCGCTCGCCGAGCTCCGCCGCCGCCCGCTCGGCCTCGTCCGTCAACAGATCGGCGAGCGCGACGGTCGCGCCCTCCTCGAGGTAGCGCTTGGCGATCGCGAGCCCGATCCCACGCGCACCGCCGGTCACGACGGCGACCTTGCCCTTGAGCTTCATCGGCGATATCCCTCTGGCATTCGAAAGCGGCCGGTCGGCATCGGTTCGGCCATGGCCGATGTTTACAGTCGATTCGGGGCGCTGATATGGTGCCTGATCATCAACCATAACTCGGGGAGGCTCGTATATGCCTTCGTTTTCCCGCAACGGTGCGATCAGCCCGTGGACGCGCCGCCGCTTCCTGCAGACGAGCGCGCTTGGCGCTGGCGCAATGGCCGCGGCGCAACCTGCGCGCCTGTTCGCGCAGGAGAAGATCACGGCGGTCAACTCGATCCGCTCGCTCTCCAACCCCTACCATGCGACCTGGAACCAGGGCGGTGAGGCGTTCAGCAAGTGGGCCGGGGTCGACTACGCGACCCTGGTGACCGAGGGCAACAGCGAGAAAGGCATCGCCGACATCCAGGCGATCATCGCCAAGACCGGCGGCAACATGGTCCTGAACGTCGATCCCAACGAGAGCCCGGACGCCAGGCCGATCGTCGAGGCCTGCGCCAAGGCCAAAGTCTACGTCGTGACTCAGTGGAACAAGCCGAACGATCTCCATCCCTGGGATTTCGATCCCTACTACGTTGCTCACATCTCGTTCAACGGCAAGCCCTACGGCAAGGCGATGGCCGAGGCGCTGATCGAGGCGATGGGCGACTCGGGCGGCATCGTCGCGCTGGGCGGCATCCTGTCCAACATCCCCGCGATCGAGCGCAAAGCCGGTCTCGACGAAGCTCTGGCGGTGCATCCCGACGTCAAGCTGCTCGACTTCCAGGTCGCCAACTGGGATCCGAACCAGGCCTACGACATCACGAGCGCCTGGGTGACGCGCTTCGGCGACCAGATCAAGGGCGTCTGGGCCGCCAACGACGGCATGGGGGTCTCGGCGCTCGAGGTGCTGCGCGCCGAGGGCATGGCCGGAAAGGTGCCGGTGACCGGCATCGACGGCATCCAGCTCGCGGTCGAGGCGGTCATGGCGGGCGAGTTCGCGGGCACGGTCGCCTGGGATCCGTTCTGGCAGGGCGGCATGGGGCTCTCGATTCCCTATCACGCCAAGACCGGAAAGTTCGATCCCTCGACGCAACCCAAGGACCACCGCGAGTTTTACGGCACCGGCATCGTGATCACCAAGGCCAACGCCAAGGAGTTCTACGACTCCCACATCAAGGCGACGCCGGAAATGGACTGGAATGACATCTGGGGGCGTGCTTCGGGCCAGATCCAGTACGGGTAATGCATTCGACCTCGCCGCTTAGGGCGAGCCTGCCTGCGGTCGCCGGTCATGCGCCGGCGACCGCAGGCTCGAGCGGCCAGGCTCGGTGCCGTGCGGCCGCTGGTCGGCTGTACCTCAGTAGCCCGCTCCATGATGGTCGACCATGAGCAGCCGGATCGCATCGGGTTCGTTGCTGGTCGCCGAGGCTACGACTGCCGAGCGCTGGCGCCGCATCCGCCGTCGGCTGGGGCCGTGGGCGCCGGTGCTCGTGCTGATCGCGCTTTGCATCCTGATCGGCCTGATCAATCCGAGCTTCCTCTCGGTGCGCAATCTGGCGCGGATCGCCAATTCGGCCGCGATCCCGCTGATTCTCGGCCTCGGGGCGACTTTCGTGATCATCATGGGCTCGGTCGACCTGTCGATCGAGGGTGTGGTCGCGTTCGCCGCGGTAATCCTCTGTCTCGTAGTCCTGAACGGAGCCAACGCCAACGATATTGGTCTGCTCGGCGCGCTGCTCGTGATTCTGCTCGGCGCGATGATGGGCTTCATCAATGGCATCATCCACGTCGGCCTCCGCATCCCCTCCTTCATGGCGACGCTCGGCATGTGGTTCGTGGGCGTGGGGATCGCCAACGCGATCCTTGGCGGCGTCACCGTGCGGGTCCTGGACCCGAACATCCGGGCGCTCGCGCTGGAACGCATGCTCGGCATGCCGCTCGCCGTCTGGGTGGCGCTCGCGGCACTGGCGGTCGCCTACGTCATCCAGAACCACACCCGCCTCGGCCGCTACATGTATGCGATCGGCGGCGGCGAGGACCTCGCGGCTCTCTCGGGCATCGACGTCAGGCGCGTCCGGGTCGCGATCTTCACGATCGCCGGCACCTTCTATGGCCTCGGCGGGATCATCGCCGCCGCGCAGCAGGGCGCCGGCTTCGCGCTGATCGGCCAGGGCCGGCTGTTCACCGCGATCACGGCGGTAGTGGTTGGCGGCACCGCGCTCATGGGCGGCTCGGGCGGCGTGCTGCAGACCCTGGTCGGCGTGTTGATCGTGATGGTCCTCAGCAACGGCATGGTGCTGATGGGCATCTCGCCCTACGTCCAGCAAATCGTGCAGGGTGTGATGATCATCATCGCGGTCGCCCTCTCGGTCGATCGCGCCCGCCTCAAGATCGTCAAATGACCGGCGCGTCCGGCGCCTCCGTCCCCGCCCTCGCGCTTCGCCACATCGAGAAGTCGTTCCCCGGCGTCAAGGCCCTCGAGGACGTCTCGATCGAGGTGCGCCCGCACGAGGTCGTCGGCCTGGTCGGCGAGAACGGCGCCGGCAAGTCGACCCTGATGCGGATCCTCGCCGGGGTCTATCAGCCGGACGCCGGCACCATCGAGCTGCACGGCGAGCCGGTCATCCTGAAGAACCCGAACGACGCCGCCCGGCACGGCATCGGCATGGTGTTTCAGGAGCAGTCGCTGTTGCCCAATCTCTCCGTCGGCGAGAACATCTATCTGGGCTCCGAGCGCGCGTTCACCCGGGCCGGCCTGGTCCGTTGGAGCGAGCTGTATGCAGCGGCGCGGCGCCAGCTCGAGAAGGTCCAGGTCGACATCGACCCGGCGACCGCCACCTCGGAGCTCGACTTCGCCGCCCGCCAGATGGTCGAGCTGGCCAAGGCGCTGACCCTCGAGGAGCAGGCCGAAGGGCACCTCGTCATCCTCCTCGATGAGCCGACCTCGGTGCTCGAGCAGGCCGACATCGACATCCTGTTCGGGCGCGTGCGGGCGCTCAAGACGCGCGCCTCTTTCGTCTTCGTCTCGCACCGCCTGGACGAGGTGCTGGCGCTGAGCGATCGCATCTACGTCATGAAGGACGGCCGGGTGGTCGCCGATCTCGCCGCCGCCGAGGCAGACGTGCATCAGCTGCATCAGCTGATGGTCGGCCGCGGCCGCCAAGCCGAGTACTACCGGGAATCGAAGCAGCGGCCGCACGGCGCGAAGGTGCTGCTGGCGGTCGAGAATCTGGCGGTCGCTGGTGCGTACCGGGGTGTCGATTTCGCCCTGCGCGAGGGCGAGATTCTCGGCGTCGCCGGGGTCATCGGCTCTGGCCGCGAAGCCTTGTGCCGCACGCTGTTCGGCTTTGAGCAGCCGAGCGCGGGCCGCATTCTGATCGACGGCCAGCCGGTCCGCCTAGCCTCGCCTTCGGATGCGGTCGCGCACGGCATCGGCTACATTCCGCGCGAGCGGCGGACCGAAGGGCTGGTCCTGTTCCTGCCGGTCGCCGCCAACATGACGCTTGCCAGTCTCGAGCAGGTCGAGCGCGGCAAGCTGATCGACTACGGCAAGGAAAAGCGCGTCGCCCGCAGCTGGGTCGAGAAGCTGCACATCCGGACACCCAGCATCCGGGCTCTCTGCCTCAACCTCTCGGGCGGCAACCAGCAGAAGGTCGTGCTGGCGAAATGGATGAGCGCGAGGTCGCGGATCGTGATTCTCGACCATCCGACCCGCGGTCTGGACGTCGGCGCCAAGGAAGAGGTCTACGAGCTGATCCGGGCGATGTCGAACGATGGCATCGGCATTATCCTGACCGCCGACACGCTCGAGGAAACGATCGGCCTCAGCCACACCATCCTGGTGATGCGCGATGGCATCGTGACCCGCCGCTTCGATGCCAGCCCCGGTCAGAAGCCCGAGCAGGTCGAGCTGATCGAGCACATGGTTTAGGCGCGAGCGTCGGAAAAGCAGCGTGAAAGCGGGCGTCATCGGTCCGGGCGGCGACCTCCTGCGGCAGGCGATGCCGCTGGTCACGCTGATCGTGCTCGTCATCCTGGTCGGTCTGATCACGCCCGAATTCCTGACTTTGCAGACCCTGCTTGTGGTCGCCTCCGATACCGCCACCCTGTTCGTCATGGCGGTCGGCGTCACCTTCGTGATCATGCTGGGCGGGATCGATCTCTCGATCCAATCGGTCGCCTCGCTCGCCAGCGTGGTGGTCGCCCTGAGCCTGCCGCGCTTCGGCTATCTCGGCTTCGCCCTGGCCACCCTGACCGGCACTGTCGCGGGCGTCCTCTCGGGCGTCGCGTACGTCAAGCTTCGGATTCCGTCCTTCATCGCGACGCTCGCGGTCGGCGGCATTGCCGCCGGCACGGCGCTGATCATCTCCGATGCCCGGGCGATCACCATGGGCGCGGCCGAGCGGGACTATATCAACTGGATCATCGGCAGCAGCTTCGGTCTGCCGGACGAGGT
>JBKPDM010000545.1:0-26258 GCA_046727895.1 Pseudomonadota bacterium
TACATGAGCTTTGCGTGGGCGGCCGTTGCGGCAGCCGGCGCAAGTACTGTCCTCTCCTTCTATCTCCGACCGGATCTGTCGATTCTCCGCCCGGCCTTCAGGGCTTGGCGCAGCGTACTGACATTCGGTGGCTACAACGGCGCCAGTTTCGTGATCAACCGGATCTACGAGGCGCTCCCTCAGCTCTTTCTGGGCTACCTGCTGCCGCACGCCGCCGTCGGCTTGTACAATCGGGCGAGCGTGGCGTCCGACATTCCGGACAAGATCGTCTTGACGAGCGTCTTCTCCGTGGCCTTTCCGGCTCTCGCGGCCGAGGTTCGTCAAGGTCGCAGCTTGAAGGAGCCTTATCTGCGGGCGCTCAGCTTGATTACGGTGTTCTATTGGCCCGCACAGGTGCTGCTCCTACTGCTGGCCTACCCCATCGTCTCGCTTTTCCTGGGTGAACAATGGCTGAGCGGGGTCGTGCCGCTGCTTCAGTTCATGGCCGTCGCCGGGCTGGCGTGGTTTCCGGTGATGCTGACGTCACCGGTTCTCCTGGCAGTCGGCGCCAACCGGGACCGCGTACTGGCAGATCTGGTGGGACGCTCGCTGTCTGCGGTGGTGCTGTGTTCGGCCGCCTATTTCGGCGTGCTGCTGATGGCGGCGAGCAAGCTCGTTACGATACCTTTTCAGATGTTCCTTTCGCTCTACTACGTGCGGCGGCACGTCCCCTTCCGTTGGGGCGAGGTCTGCGCCGCGCTCTGGAAAAGCGCGGTCGTGACGGCGGGCACGGCGGCCGGGCCGGTCGGCGTCGTGGCGCTCTCGGAGGGCGGCTTTGCTCTGTCGCTCGCCGCAACCGTGATGGTGGTCCTGCTGGCGGGATCTGGCTGGCTAGCCAGCGTTCTGGTTACGCGACACCCCGTGTTACCCGAGCTCGGGAAGGCCATGAAGGAAATCGCAGAGTCGTCCTTCGTGCAACGATGCTGGCGCTGGCGCAGCCGCACCCTCGCGCATGGCCCCAGGGCAGAAGAGGCATGAAAGGAGCGCCGGACTCTTACCGGTCGTACGTGTGAGGGCCGTTATCGAACTAAGTGAGCGCGGTAGGCTCGGGGCAAGAGCTGCCCGATCGGCCGGCGGGGCTCTCAGCTCGCTCAGGCATGTGCAAGGCCAAGCGCCCTATTCACCTTTTCGAAAGGCGGTCAACGTATCACCGGGCCTCGCCGGACCCGCAGATCAAGGAGCCCCGCCGATAGCGAGCTTATTGCCCGCCCATCACGGCCACCGCGTCAACGCCGTCGCTTGCCGCCCGCATCGCACGATTACCAGCACGTGCTGCACGGGCAACGCGAGTAGGGGGAGGGCGACGGCGCCGTCGCCCTCCGCGAGGTGGAGACTTGGTCTGAGGGTACCCCACGCTCAGCGCTCTGAGGTGGATTGGGGGCTGCGAGAGAACGAACGATGACCGGAATGCCTTTTGCACCAACGCGGATCCTCGTGACCGGCGGCGCCGGCTTTCTTGGCAGCCATCTGTGTGATCGGCTCATCGCCGCCGGCAACGAAGTGGTATGCGTTGACAACTATTTCACTGGGACCCGGGGCAACATTGCCGACCTGCTGCGTCATCCCAACTTCGAGGCGATCCGCCACGACATTACCTTTCCGCTCTATGTCGAGGTCGACGAAATCTACAATCTCGCCTGCCCGGCTTCGCCGATCCACTACCAGCACGACCCCGTGCAGACCACGAAGACGAGCGTGCACGGCGCCATCAACATGCTTGGTCTGGCGAAGCGGGTCGGCGCCAAGATCCTGCAGTCGTCGACCAGCGAGGTCTATGGCGACCCGCACGAGCATCCGCAGCGCGAGGAGTACTGGGGCCATGTGAACCCGATCGGCCGGCGGTCATGCTACGACGAAGGCAAACGTTGCGCCGAGACGTTATTCTTCGACTATCGCCGCCAGCACGATCTGCCGATCAAAGTGGCCAGGATCTTCAATACCTACGGCCCGCGCATGCACCCCAACGACGGACGGGTGGTGTCGAATTTCATCCTACAGGCGCTCACCGGTCGCGACATAACCATCTACGGCGACGGCCATCAGACACGCTCGTTCTGCTATTGCGACGATCTGGTCGAGGCGTTGGTTCGGCTGATGGCCACGGGCGACGACATCACGGGCCCGATCAATCTTGGCAACCCCGGCGAGGTCACCATCCGCGAGCTTGCCGAGATGATTGTAGACCTCACCGGATCGCGCTCCCAGATCGTGTCCCGACCGCTCCCCCAAGATGACCCGCGGCAGCGTCGTCCCGATATCGCGAGGGCGAAATCGTTACTGGGGTGGGAGCCGAAGGTAAGCCTTGCGGACGGCTTGAAAGAGACCGTCGGCTACTTCAGGAATCTGCTCCAGAGAACCTCCGGCATCTCGGCGCTGCCGGGCCGAGCGGGAAAGAAGGTCTCGAGCGCTTTGACAATGCCCGCGGCACCGTAACGGCCCGCATTTCGCCTTCCGACGCCTCCCTGACGATCAGCCGGGTCGGCTTCGGCCAGGTCCGAGCGACTCCGGGAAGCGTTCAGCACCCCCGTCAGGGGCCCGCAGCCTCATTCCGATCGGGTGCTCCCTGGCATTGGGCGGCTCTGCCGAGTCCCGCTCACATGCGCCCGATACGAGCACTACCCCGAATGCCCGGTAATTCTGACATTTCACTGCGCTAACGGCAGGACGGCTCGAGGTCCGTCGTGTTTTTCCACATACACGGTCAGTTGAGGAAATGTTTGGCAGCTAGTTCGCAAAAGTCGCGCGCACGATTCGTATCTTAACGAATTTGCTGCAATGAGCGGCTTAACCTAGGCAGGCGACCCAACCCCAGATCTAGCCTCGGGAGCGCCCTGCCACTGCTCGACGAAAGTTTGCAGCGGTTTCTGCCTCCGCTCTACGAGATCCACCTCGGATCGGGCAGCTGGGATCCGTTGCTCGAGGAAATCAAGGAGTATCTGAAGGCCCGCGCCGTTGCGCTGGTATCGCATGATTTCGCCGGTAACCTAGGGTCGATCCACAGCGCGATTGGCTACGATCCGAAGTATCTCCAATTGTACGCGCCCTATTACGCGGTTCGGAATGTGTGGTTGAGCGACGAGCGAAATTACCGACCATCCGGAAGGATTCACCTCGGCGAGAATCTCGTGCCTGAGCATCGGCTGGTAACCACGGCATTCTACTCCGAGTGGCTAAAGCCACAGAATCTGCATCACCGGCTTTGCGCGGTGCTCTTTCGGGAGCAGGCGAAGGTCGTGTTTCTCGAGGTGATGCGGCCGCGGGCCTGGCCCGGCTTCGACCACGACGACATCAAACGTTGCCGCTTACTGCTCCCACATCTGCAGCGCGCATTACGCATGCAGCACCGCCTGTCAGAGCTGGAGGTCGAGAGAGACGCCGCGTTCGATGCCCTCGACCACCTGCCCTGGGGTGTCATGGTGGTCGACAACCAAGGCCGTCGTGTGATCGCCAATCGGCGTGCCGAAGAGATCCTGGTGGCCGGCGACGGCTTGACGGTTCGGGGCGACGCCCTGCAGGCGGTGCTGGCAGACGAAAGTGCCCGGCTGGGTCGCCTGCTGAGCCACGCGGTTAACCCAACCGCCGATCAGCCGCCAGCCCATGGTGGCGCACTCTCGATCACCCGCCCCTCCGGGGCTCATCCCCTGAACGTCATGGTCGTCCCCTTGCGGACCAAGCCGCAAGGGCTTCGCGATCGCGCGCCCGCCGCCGCAGTCTTCGTCAGCGATCCGGATGTACGGCTCGAGAGCAGCGAACAACACCTGCGCGGGCTGTACGCGCTGACGGTGGTCGAGGCACGGCTGGCCGCTTGGCTGTCGCAAGGCAAATCAGTCAGCGAGGCTGCAGAAGCGATGGGGATCACGGTAAATACCGCCCGCGCCTATCTGAAACGCGTCTACGACAAGACCGGCGTTCGGCGCCAGGCTGAGCTCGTACGCCTCTTGCTCCTCAGTGTACCCCGACTGAGCCGAGACGGTCAGCCCACGGAGTAGAGCCGCGCCTTGGCGCCGTGGCTCAAGGTCCTTGAGTGCTGGGAATTTTGGGCTGGGTGCAGCCATCGCGGGCCGATACTGGCCCGGTCACCGGCGTCGAGCTCAGCTTCAAGGCCGCCTGCTCGCCGAACGCGTTGGAAGCGGCGCCCGCGCGCTCGACGAACCGCCGCTCCAGGAGCTTCCAGGCTCTCACCGGAGCAATGGGTCAATTTCAACCAAATTTTCTATAAATTACACCCATTCGGGAGTATCCCTGCGGGCCAAAGTAGCCGAGTTTAGGGACAAATGTGGTCCTCTAAATGGCCGAGCAAGAAGAGGACTCGGGCTGCGAGGTTTCGCGACGTTACCAAGCCAGGTGAACCGCTTCGGACAGACGCTTGGCTGGCATCAACGCAGGCGAGGAAGCGCAGCGAGGCCCAGCAACAGAGCTCAGATGAGGAATCTGTCGTGAGCATGATCAACATCGTTCTGGTGAGCACGAATACTCTTTTCCGTAAGGGTTTGCGCAGCTTGCTCGACCCGTCTCAGTTCACGGTTGTGGGCGAGGCCCGTGATCTCGCCACCTTGCGGGCGCTTCTCGAAGACGGCCTGGCCCCCGATCTGGTGGTGGCGGATCTGGACGGCAGCCAGGAGAATGATCTCGACAGCTTACCCGGCATCCGCGCCAACTATGAGAATATCCGGATCGTCGTTCTGGCGAACAAGCTTTGCTTGGCGCAGATGGTGCGTCTGCTGAAGGCCGGTGCCGACGGATACCTGGTCAACGAGCTGTCCGCGGAAGCGTTCTCGCTGTCGCTTCTTCTGGTCACAAAGGGAGAGAGGGCGCTGCCGAGCGCGTTTGCAAGGATGCTCGCCAAGGAGTCCAGCAGCGCGAGCAACGGTGCCCCGAGCCCGGCACAAAGACACCTTACCGAGCGAGAAAAGCAGATTCTGAAGTGCCTGCTGAACGCCTACAGCAATAAGCACATTGCGCGCGCGCTGAACATCTCCGAGGGCACCGTGAAGGTGCATCTGAAAAGCCTCATGAAAAAAATCGCTGTCGGAAATCGGACCCAAGCGGCGCTATGGGCCCGCAACAATGGCATTGAGAGCGGACAGCTGACGGAGAACGGACACCTGATGAGTAACGGACACTTCATGGCGGGCTGACCGGGGTCTGCTGCATGGACGACCAACACCCGCCGCAGCCCAAGCCCTGACCACGCGACGTTGAAGAGGGATATTCGAGATGGCCGGGGACCTGACTGTCCGGCGTGGTGGCTGGCAGGTGAAAAACGTCAGGGGCCATGCAGTTGGCCCTCATGCGCTGCCGACCATGGCCGACACCGGCGAGGTGGACCTGCGCGGGTTCCTTCGCACGGTCTATCGCGGGAAATGGATCCTGCTTCTGACCATGGCCGCGAGCATGGGTGCGACGTTATATTGGATGCTGCACGCCGTGCCTCTCTACAGCGCCGACGTTCTGATTGTCATCGAAGCCCGTCCGTCGAGCATCGTAAGGGTCGACCAGGCGGTCCAAGATGTCAGTGCCGACACCGCAAAGGTCGACACGGAAGTCGCGGTCTTGAAATCGCGAGGCTTGGCCGCCAGGGTCGTACGCGACCTCGGGCTCGACACGGATCCGGAATTCGCCCCCACGGCCTTGGCTGGCGCCGATGTGGCGCCCGGTGGTACGGGCGAGGCAGCGGCGGGCGATGCCTTCCCGGCGAAGACAGATCTAAGGTCGCTGATTTCCGCGATCGCAGACGCTATGCAGAGAGCCCGATCCTTTATCGCCAGCGCATGGACCCAAGCCAACGGCGGTAACGCACAGAACGCAGATACGATGGCACCTGAGGACGTGCCGGGCGCCGACCCTATGGGAGCAGCGGATGCGCGTAAAGCGGCTGCGCTGCTCAATAGATTTCTCGATCGGCTCTCGGTCGAACCGGAAGGACAGTCGCGTCTTATCCGCGTCAGTTTCAGCTCGACGAACCCGGCCAAGGCGGCTCTGATCGCCAACAAGGTCGTTGAGGAGTACATCCAGAGCCAGTTGGAGACCAAGAGCGAAGGCGCCCGGCATACCGCGGAATGGCTCGAAATGCGCCTGGCCGAGCTTGGTGACACCGTGCGATCGCTCGAACAGAGCGTCGAGCAGCAGCGCCAGGACAGCGGGAGCAATGCCAAAAACGTCGTCTCGCAACGGCTGGCACAGCTCAACATGCAGGTGGTGGAGGCCCAGGCTGCTTCAGCAGCGGCCGGAGCGCGCTACGAGCAGGTGCGCAAGGTCCTGGAGAGCGGGGGCAACCTGGATGCCCTCCCAGCCATCATCGCCTCTTCGAGTATCCAGGCGCTTCGCTCCAAGCGTGCCGAGCTGATCGGAAACCTGTCCGAGCTGGAGACGACCTATGGCCCGAAGCATCCTCGGATCATTTCCATTCACGCCGAGATCGCCGAGGTCGAGCGGCGGGTAAATCGCGAAATCAACAACACCCTGGCGGGCCTGCGCAACGAGGTGGAAAGCGCCAAAATCCACGAGGCGAGACTGCGCAGTGACCTCGAGGCTGTGAGCAACGAGATGATCCGCCTGGACCAGGCCGACGCGTCGATCGGTCAAGTAGCGCAACGCCTGAACGCGAACCAGGACCTCTATCAGAATTTGCTCAAGCGATACACCGAGGCCGTGGCGCTGCGGGACAACCAGCAGCCGGATGCCCGCATCGTCTCGCCGGCGCAAATACCCCTTCGACCTTCCTACCCGAACATCCCGAGGGTGACTGCCCTGGCCTTTATCGGCTCGGCATCGCTTGCCGTCTTCTTGCTGGTCGTTACCGAGCGTCTTCGCCAGAAGCTTGGCACCGTGGAGGACGTCGAGCGTCACCTCGGCTTGCGGGTCATCGGCGTGATTCCGGATCTGCCACGGCTGCGGCGCCTGGTCTCGGGTCCCCGCGACTACATCCAGCGCGAGCCGCTGTCCGAATTTGGTGGGGCCTTCCAGCGGCTGCGGGCGCTTCTCACCCTGAGAAACAATCGCGTGATGCCCCGCACCGTGCTCGTCACCTCTTGTACTGGTGGGGAAGGCAAGACGACCATCTCTGTTTGCCTTGGCATCGCCAGCATATCGTCAAAACAAAAGGTGTTGCTCGTCGACTGCGATTTCGGTCGGCCGCAGGTGCATCGAATGCTTGACGTGAGCAACAACAAGGGACTGACCGACATCCTCAAGGGCACCGCAACCTTGGAGGAAGCCATCATTCAAGCGGTTGGATCCAGCCTGTCGATCCTGACCGTCGGCCGCTCACCCGCTGGCGCCATCGATCTCTTGAATTCCGCCCGGATGGAAGCGCTCCTGGCTGAGCTCAAGCGGATCTTCGACATCATCATCCTCGACTCTGCCCCGGTTCAGGTGTCGAACGCGTTGATCCTCGGCGGCTTGGCCGAAAAGACCATCTTCGTGACCCGTCGCGAATGGACGATGCGCCGCGAAGCATCCTACGCCGTCAAGCAGCTACGGCTCTACGGCGCAGATATCGCCGGTGTGGTCTTCAACCGCGCGGGCCCAGGGACCAAGTACGCGCCCTAGACACCAGCCGGCCCGCGAGCAGCGCGCGGATCGGGGAAGCGGAACAACTTGATCACTGCCTCAGCGTCTTGGTTTAGGTGAAGGGCTTGGGTCGGCGTTGTGTTCGGCGAGGTAGCGGTGGATCGCGGCCTGCAGGTCGACGATCGAGCGCAAGCGGCCGCGCTTCAGCCGGCACCGAGTAAGCGCCGGGAAGACGGTCTCGACCGCGTTCAGCCAGAAGACGGACCGAGGTCGGCGTGAGGTGGAAGATCAAGCGCGGCGCGAGCCAGCGCAGGGGGGCCTCGACCAGGCAGGTGACGCCCTGGTGAAGAGGCGTCAACGTCGGAGCCAGGCAGCATCGTTCCTCGCGAGCGTCCGGGCCGGGCTGGCGGCGATGGCGGCCTGCGCCACCGCGCACTACCGGGCGCGTGAGCTGCGGCTTGTCGGGCACGAGGTGCGACTGATGGCAGGACGCGGTCGGGACCGTCTTCTCGCGGCTCACCCGGTGCCAGCGCAAACGGGGCGTATTCGGCCCGATCGTCAACCTTCAGGCGGCGACCAGCCGCGTCATCGAGGATCACGATGTCGAGCCCAAGCCCTTCGCCTGGACCGCCGATCCGCGCCCCGTCCTCGACAAGGTCACGCGCGGCGCTCAGGCAGGGTGGCGCGTTGGCGGCGTCTGACCGGGCGATGACGTCCGCCATCAGCGGGCGCCGCGCCCCACGATGACCGCGCCCAGGGTCCTGGAAAGAATGTAGAAGTCGATCCAGATCGACCAGTTGCGTATGTAGTAGGTGTCGAGCGCCTGTTGCACCTCCAGATCGCCGTCGCTTCGGGCCGAAACCTGCCAAAGACCAGTGATGCCTGGAATGACGGTCGACCGCAGTGACTGAAAGCTCGTGTCGAACCGATCCAAGTGGTACTTGGGGAATGGTCGTGGTCCGACCAAGCTCATCTCTCCCCGGATTACGTTGAAGATCTGAGGCAGCTCGTCGAGGCTGGTTCGCCGCAGGAAGTGACCGATGCCCGGCAGGATGCGAGGGTCGTCGGCGAGCTTGAGGTAGCGCTCCCACTCCAGCCTGGCGCTGGGATTGCTACTCAGGTACTGCTCCAGCCGCTCCTCTGCGCCGGAATACATCGTCCTGAGCTTCCAGACCGTGATGGGACGGCCATCCTTGCCCGCACGGAGCTGTGTGTAGAACGGCGAACCGTCGCTCACCGCCCTGATGCAAAGGGCCAGCGCCGCGACGACGGGCAAGCAAAAGATGAAAAGTGGCAGCGCGATCATACGGTCGATCGCGTGCTTCAGGAGGCGGTTTCGCCTGAGCAGCAGGTTTCGGCGCATCTGCAGACCGATCAGTCCGTTGAGGTCGCGCGTCCGCACCCAGAGCGTGGGTAGCTCGCGCAGATCGGGGACAACGATGATGTCGCGGTAACCGAGCTGTGAGGTGATGGCGTCGACCGGCTGGCGTGCCTCGGCAGGCGTCGTGACGATGGCAGTCTCAATGTACCGGCTGTACTTGGCGCTGTCGGCGATCGAGCCCAATACGGGCAGATCTTCGATCGCCTCCGGCAAACGCTCGCCATTGGCGTCGTGGTCATCAAAAAAGCCTACAGGTCGCAGCCCAAGTTCCGGCATCTGCTGTAAGACGCGAACCACCTGCTGCCCCGTCGGCCCGGCGCCGATCACCACGGTGGGCACGCCCCACAGCCCCCGCCGGATCAGGACGGCTCGGATGATGCTCTCGCCGAGGAGCGGCAGCACGACGGCCAATACGAACGTCAAGGCAGCGGCGCCAGCCGGCCAGAGCATACCCTGGGTCGCGTAATGCCAGCCAACCAGCAGCGCGAACAGCAGACAAGTCGCCTTGATCCGCAGGGGAAAGCGCTCGACCGGCGCCAGGTCCCACGCCCGATAGACGTCGAGCAGGAAGTAGCCGATAGGCAGGGTGAGCGCCATCAGCGACAGCTGGACGCTGAAGCCGAATGGAGGATGGCTCTCGGTCGCGAAACCCGAATAGAACGCAGCGCCGAGAAGAAAAGCGACCTGGGTGGCCACTGTGTCAGCCAGGACCAGTGAGAGCGCCATGCTGATCCGGGTGAACCGTCTCCAGCGGCCACGCACGGCGTGGGCCGCGCCCGCACGGTCGAGATCGCGCAGGCCGGGACGGGCCGCAGCAATTGCCGACTCTTTGTAAGCGAATGCCATGGTCGTGGGCCGCCCGCCTACCCAGCGGTGATGCTGTTGTGGAGGCGCTGTCTCGAGGGCGGTCGGACGGCGTCGTCCGCTCCGGCAGCAGTCTGGCCCAGCGTCGCCCGCTGGGCGATCCAGGCGCAAGTTCGCGCCAGTCCCTCCCCTCCGGGAACGTGGCGCAACAGGGTAAAGCCGCCTGCGTCCGGAGCGAGCAATCGTGCCCTCACATCAGTCCCCCTCAAACGATGCCTCTGTGCGTTTATATGCTCGTCGACGGGCTATACTATGGATCCTCGCAGTTGTGACTGCCGCAGGAACGGAGGGATACAAGAGAAAAAGTACTATCCTCTTGATATCCCGGAAAGTCAGACTCCTCCCGTGCGTTGCCACCGAACGATGGTCCGTGGTGAGCAGACGAGGGAGGACTGAGTGATGTTGACTACCTCGAGTGGCCGAGCGGACCTACCTGCGGTCTCACTTTGTCTGACCGCATCGATGAGATATTCTTCACTCAGTCCTTGTCCTCGCATCAGCTCCTCGTGCAGAGCGATGCAGCGGTGTTGCCGAGGTGCCAGGAAAACTTACGCGGAGTTTGCTGTGAGCCAAAACGGTCATCAGATTTCGGCTCGCCTGACGGAACTTGCTCATCACTTTATTCCGGGCGGTTGCCACACCTACGCCAAGGGGGACGATCAGTACCCGGTCCTGGCTCCTGGGTTCATCGCCCGGGGTCTCGGATGCCGCGTCTGGGATACCGATGGCCGAGAATACATCGAATACGGCATGGGCAACCGGGCGGTTGGCCTGGGCCATGCGTATCCGGCCGTGCTCGAGGCCGTGCAGCGGGAACTTTTCCGCGGCAGCAACTTCACGCGCCCCTCGCCCCTGGAGGTAGCGTGCGCGGAGCAGTTCCTGACGCTGATCGACGGCGCCGAGATGGTCAAGTTCTGCAAGGACGGCTCCGATGCGACCTCCGGCGCCGTCCGGCTTGCCCGGGCCTACACCGGGCGCGACATGATCGCCTGCTGCGCCGACCATCCGTTCTTCTCCACCGACGACTGGTTCATCGGCACGACCCCGATGAACGCAGGCATCCCGGAGGCAATCCGCCGGCTGACCGTCACCTTCCGCTACGGCGATCTCGCCAGCGCCGCAGCGCTGTTCGACCAGCACCCCGGCAGAATTGCCGCGCTTATCCTCGAGCCGGCGCGCACCGAGGACCCGCCGGAAGGCTATTTGCAGGCGCTGCAGCGCCTCTGCCATGCCAACGGCGCGCTGTTGATCCTCGACGAGATGATCACCGGATTCCGCTGGCACAATGGCGGTGCTCAAAAGCTGTACGGCGTGATCCCCGACCTCTCCACCTTCGGCAAGGCATTCGCGAACGGCTTCTCGATATCGGCGCTCGCCGGCCGGCGGGAGTTCATGCGCCTCGGCGGGCTCGATCACCACGATCGGCCTCGCGTCTTTCTGCTCTCGACCACGCATGGCGCGGAGACGCACACGTTGGCGGCGGCGATCGCGACCATGCAGGTCTACCAGCATGAAGGCGTGATCGAACACCTGTACCGGCATGGCACACGGCTACGGCGTGAGGCCGACGAGATCATCCGCCGGCACCGCTTGAGCGACGTCGTCAAGATCTCAGGCAAGCCCTGCTGCCTGTCATATACCACGCTCGACCAGGACGGCCGGCCGTCGCAGGCTTTCCGGACGCTGTTCTTGCAGGAGACGATCCGGCGCGGCGTGCTCATGCCATCGCTCGTCGTGAGTTATTCCCACACCGATGAAGACATTGACCTCACGCTGGCAGCGATCGACGGGGCGCTCGCCGTTTATCGGCGTGCTCTCGAGGATGGAGTTGAGCAGTATCTGATCGGCAGGCCCACGCAGACCGTCTACCGGCGCTACAACTGGCCCGAAGTACTACCCAAGAGGCAGGCCGTCGATTTGGCACAGATGGCGGAGGCCAAGTGACGGCGATGCTTGGAAAGGGATTGATGCGATTGCAACAGCGATTTGTCTGCGGCGCAATATCCCGCCTCGTGGTGCTGATCGTGTCCCTCGCCATCGGCGGTTGGGCAATCGGGCCTGGGGCGGCGGCGTCCCCGGCTGGCCAAGTCGGATCCGGGTCGACGCCGATGGCTGCGGCGTCGACCGCCGATTGTGCCTCGAGCGGCGATATCGTCTACGTACCCGCGTCGGCGAAGAATGAAGCGGCGGCGGTTTTTCCGCTGACTGTCGAGCCCGGCGAGCGCTACCTGGTCGATGCTGCCGGCAGGCCGTTCCTCATTCAGGGCGACGCGGCCTGGTCCCTGATCGCACAGTTGACCCGCGCGGATGTCGATCTCTATCTCGATGATCGGCGCGCCCGTGGCTTCAACACGATCCTTGTCTCGCTGATCGAGGCCAAGTTCGCCACGAACGCTCCGGCCAATGCGTATGGTGAGCCACCATTCCTGACGCCGGGGGACTATGGCACGCCCAACGAAGCCTATTTCCGCCATGCCGATTGGGTGTTGCGCCGCGCGGCGGAGAAGGGGTTCCTGGTGATGCTGACCCCGTCCTATCTTGGCTATGACGGCGGCGCGGAGGGCTGGTACGAGGCGATGGTCGCCAATGGACCCCATCGGCTTCGCCGATACGGCGAGTATCTCGGCCGGCGCTACCGTGACTTCAGCAATATCCTCTGGGTTCATGGCGGCGACTATGATCCCCCACACAAGAGTCTGGTCAGAGCTATTGCGCGAGGAATCAGAAAATACGATCCGCAAGCTCTCCACACCGCGCACGGGTCGCCGGAGACGTCAGCGCTTGACTACTGGCAGGGTGAGCCCTGGCTTCAGGTGAACAACGTCTACACCTATGGTGCCGTTTACCGCCCCGCACTCAGGCAATATGACCGGGCGGAGCGGATGCCATTCTTTCTCATCGAGAGCGCCTACGAGAACGAGCACGAGGCAACCGAGCAGCGTCTGCGCACGCAGGCCTACCAGGCGGTCCTGTCCGGAGCGGCCGGTCAGATCTTCGGCAACAACCCGATTTGGCATTTCGACAGTGGCGGCCTCTATCCGGCGCCGGTGACCTGGCAGCAAGCGCTGCACAGTCGCGGCGCCCAAAGCATGACCCATCTGCACAACCTCCTGATGTCGCTGCCCTGGTGGCAGCTCATACCCGATGCAGGCGGCATCCTCCTGACCGAGGGCATGGCGAGCGGAGACGAGCGCGCGGTGGCCGCACGCAGCGCCGATCGATCGTTCGCGCTGATCTACCTGCCGAGCAGTCGGACCATCGCCGTCGATCTGCGGCAACTCGCCGGCCCATGCGTATCAGCGACTTGGTACGACCCGGCCGATGGGCAGTTCTTGCCCGTCGCCGGATCGCCGTTTCAGGCATCGAGTTCGCGACGGTTCGGGGGGGACCTCGGAACCAACAGCGCCGGGTTCGAGGATTGGGTTCTGGTCTTGAAATCGCAGTCTTGACGAGCCGTCACCCGGGCAATTGCAGGCAGAAGCCAAATGACACAGACGACGGCCGGCCGGGGCAGCCCAGCCAGTATTCTCGCACGATCGGCTGGCGCGCCCAGTGATCGTTCGCCTGTGGCACGCCGGCGTCCTTTCGCCATGGCACAGAGGCGGCCAAGGCGGATCGGGCTCTTTGGCCTGTTCGGCTGCGGCAACGCGGGCAACGACGGATCGCTCGAGGCGATGCTCGCCTTTCTGCGGCGGGTGCGACCCGATGCGGAACTCTTATGCTTTTGCGCCTATAGCGACGGTGCGGCAGATCAGATCGCGCGCGACTTTCGTATTCCGGCACTGCCGATCGCTCTGCGAAGGCCTGCCGATGCCCTGCTTCAGGTCCTTGACCGGCTCTCGGGGGGCGGGCCGCGCCAGCTGGCCAGTTTGATCCGCGCCTTCGGGCATGCACGTCGACTGGACCTCCTCATCATCCCCGGGACCGGGATCCTCGACGACTTCCAGGCGGGCCCACTCGGCATGCCGCTCGCACTCTTCGGATGGTGCCTTGCGGCCAGGCTCTGCGGTACCAGGACCGCGTTCGTGAGCATCGGGGCGGGCCCGATCCACCACCCGCTCAGCCGCTGGCTCATGAAGTCGGCCGTCGCGATGGCGCAATACCGATCCTACCGCGATACCGTCTCGAAGGCATTCATGGAGAGCATCGGGTTCGATACGCAGAACGATGCGATTCGTCCCGACATCGCCTTCAAGTTGCCGACACCCTCATCACCTGCCCAGGCAGACGCCGCAGGAGGATCGCTCAACGTCGGGGTCGGCGTCATGACCTATCTCGGCTGGCGTAGAGACGACCCTCTCGGGCCTGCGATCTACGCCACCTATCTCGAGAAGATCACGACCTTCGTGCTATGGCTTTTCGACCAGGGCCACCGCGTGCGGCTCCTTATGGGAGATGCGGCGGATCAGGACGCGGTCGCCGATATCCAGTCCAAGGTGGCGACGGCAAGGCCGCATCTGTCGCAGGGACGTCTTGTCGCGGACCCGATGCGTTCGCTCCACGATCTGATGCGCCAGATGGCCGAGACCGACGTGGTCGTCGCGACCCGTTACCACAACATCGTCTGTGCGTTGAAGCTGGGCAAGCCGATCGTGTCGCTCGGTTATGCCGAGAAGAACGACGTGCTCATGGCCGAGATGGGCGTGGGACGCTTCTGCCAGCACGTTGAACGTCTCGATCTCGATCTGCTGATCGAACAGTTCACGCAACTGGTCGCGGAACGACAAAGCCACGCCGCCAGCATACGGCGCGCCAACCTGGCGTATCAGGAGCGGCTCGAACAGCAGGATGCGATCCTGCTATCACGCCTCTTGCAGTGAGATCGCCGCCTCGCGCCGATGGCGCCGAGGCGTCAAGGTGGAGGGCGATCAGCAAGTGCGGCGCATAGGCTCTCCGTTTCGGCGCTGACGGGCGCCGCCGATTACCGACGTGCTGCCGGCAGCGCGAAGCTCGCCGCGATTCAGTTGGCGCGTGTCACCCAGCCAAGCGCCTGTTGCCAGAGCCGGGCGTAGCCAGGCCAGTCGGCAAAGCGCTGCGGCAGCCAGTGCGGGCCGATGTCCGAGGTCCAGGCGAGCGTCCGGCCGTTGCCGTAGCTGCCGGCGACCAGGAGCGGATGCCCGCCCTGCTCCTCGGGCAGCTTGGCGAGCAGCTCGACATCCGGACGGGTCTTGAGCTTGACCTCGTTGCAGCCCAGGAGCAGCGGCCACTCGGTGTCCAGGCCCCGCAGGATCGGATGGTCCGGCTTCACCAGCTCGGCGCGAAAACCCTCCGGCACCTCGATCCGGTCGTCGTAGGGCAGGCAATCGACCGGCAGCACCTCCTCGACCGGCGTCCTGTGGTAACGCGCGCCGGCGTTGATGCCCTGAAAGCTGTAGTAGCCACCGATCATCATGAGGCCGCCGCCTCCGGCGACCCAATCGCGCAGCAGGCGCAGACGGTTCGGCACCGGTTGACCCCGGAACCAGACATCCGGATGGAGCAGGAGCGTGTTGGCGCCGAGATCGGAGAGAATCACGGCATCGAACGTCGCCAGGCCCTCAATCGACAGCGGGAACTCGGCCGCCGCCTCATGCGCCTTCATGTAGACCAGCTCGAAAAGCGAGCCGGCGAGCGCCTCGACCAAAGGTTCGGCGCCGAGGTGGAAGCTCACGGTCGGGAACTGGTCGAAACCCTTGATGTGGGTCGAAGTGCTGGTCCACGACTCGCCGGCCAGCAGCACCTTCTTTTTCGCTCCCTCGGGCATGCCTTCCTCCGTCGGTTCAGGCGTCGCGCCAGCGGCTCGAGAACACGCGGCGCGGATTGGTGACGAGCATGGCTTCGATGGCCGCCTCGTTCACTCCTGCCCGCTCAAGGCGCGGCAGGAAATGGCGCAGCAGATGAGCGTAGCCGAAGCCGCCGTGGCGGGTGAGCATCATCTTGAGAAACACGTCCTGGGACAGCAGAACGCGATCGCCGTATCCCCACTCGTCCAGCCGCTTGATCGCGGCGGCGGTCTCCCAGTCGGCCGGACACTGCACGCCCTGATCGGCGTAGAAATAGTCCATGCCGATCATGTCGTACTCGATGAAGGCACCGCGCCGGGCGAGGCTGGTCTGATAGTCGACGTCGTCGGAGCTCGGGTTCATGTGGCAGAGCACCGTGTGGCGGACGTCGCCGCCTTCCGCCTCGACAAGATCGAGAACCCGATGCCCGTGACGGAACCAGCCCGACAGGTGGACCATCAGGGGCAGGCCGGTGCGCCGTTGCGCGCGCGCCGCGCCGCGCAGCGACTTCGCCTCCTCGGCGGTGAAACCGGCGCTCACCCCGATCTCGCCGATCAGGCCGATCCTGATGCCGGTGCCGTCCACGCCGAGCGTCGCGTCGCGGACGATCTCGTCCTCAATGGCATCGGCGCTCATGTCCCTGACCGCCGCCGGGTGCGAACCTTCGAGATAGTAGCCAGCGCCCATGACGATGTTCAGACCCGTCGCGCGGCTGATCCGAACGAGCGCCTGCGGGTTGCGCCCGATGCCGCGGCAGGTCGGGTCGACCACCGTGCGACCGCCCGACGCCTTGAAGGGCATCAGCTCATCGATCGCCGCCTGCTCGTCGTCGAGCGCGCAGTTGTCCAGATTCACGAACGGGTCCATGCGCAGCTCGCCCAGGATCTCGATGCGCACGGGTCCCTCGGCGAGATGCTGGCGCTCCGGCGTCGCGGGCGGGTTCCACCAGCAGCGGCAGTCGTTCAGAAGGTGCTCGTGCATCAGCGTGATGCCGAGCTCCTCGACCGGGGTGGGCCCCTGCACGGTCATCACCTTGCCGGAGCCGACGTTCGCCTCGCTGCGCTCGCTCATGTGGCTTCCGCGGGGACCCCCGCCTAGCGCCGGCGCATGGTCCGGGCGCGCGCAAACAGCCGCGTATTCAGCCAGATCGCCACCAGGATGATCAGCCCGGTGACGATCTGCGTGAAGAAGGGCGAGATGTGCGCGAGGATGAGCCCGTTGCCTATCACCGCGATGGTCAGCGCGCCCAACACTGTGCCTGTGATCGTGCCGCGGCCGCCCATCAGGCTCGTGCCGCCGAGCACGACCGCCGCGATGACCTCGAGCTCGAAGCCGACGCCGGCATTGGACGAGCCGCTGCCGAGCCGCGCCGCGATGATGATCCCGGCCAGCGCCGCCGCGAGCCCGGAGAGTACGTAAGTGGCCGCGGTGATGCGGCGCACATCGACGCCCGCCCGGCGTACCGCCTCGGCATTGGCGCCGATCCCCGTCACGTAGCGGCCGAAGCGGGTCTCGGCGAGCGCTACGAACCCCGCCACGGCGACCGCGAGCGCGATCACGGCCGGCAGCGGAACGCCGAAGAACCAGCCGCGGCCGATCTCGACGAAGGGGTTGTCCATGGCGATCGGTACGGAATAGCCCTGGGTGATCAGCAGCGCCGTGCCGCGGAAGACGCTGAGCGTGGCGAGCGTGACGATGAACGCGGGGATGCCCTCCCAGGCGATCACGCGGCCGTTGACGAGGCCCACGCCGCAACCGAGGGCCAGCATCAGGATCACCACCAGGGGCCAGGGAATGCCCGCCTGGAGCGCGATCGCGGCGAGCGCGTTGACGATGGCCAGGGTCGAGCCGACCGACAGATCGATGCCGCCGGTCGTGATCACGAAGGTCATCGCCACCGCGACGATCAGGAGCGGCGCGCTTTGTCGTAGGAGGTTGAGCAGATTCTGCTCACTGAGGAAGGCGTTCGTCAGCAGGGCGAACACGACGCAGATGGCGACGAAGAAGATTGCGATGCTGAGCACCGGCGCGTGGGCGATCACGAAGTCCTGGGCGCGCCCGCTCGAGGCCGCGCCATCTGCGGCATGCGCTGCCGCTGCCATGCCGGGGGCTTCAGGCATGGCCGGCGGCCTGCCCGGCCGCAACCCGCTGGCCGACGATCAGCTGGACGAGGTCTTCGAGGCTGGTCTCGCCGACCCCGCGTTCGGCCACCTTGCGGCCCTCGTAGAGCACCATGATCCGATCGCACACCCGAAAGATGTCCTGAAGACGATGCGTGATCAAGATCACGCCGACGCCGCGCTGCTTGACCCGCGAAATGAGGCGCAGGACCGCCTCCACCTCCGCCACCGCAAGCGCCGAGGTGGGCTCGTCCATGATCAGCACCTTGGGCTCGAAGGCGGCCGCCCGCGCGATCGCGATCGACTGGCGCTGCCCGCCCGAGAGCCCGCCCGCCAGGCTGTGCAGGTTCGGAATGCGGATATCGAGGCCCGCAAGCATCGCCCGCGCGTCGCGGATCATGCGCGGTTTGTCGAGGAGCCGCACGCCAAGGACGTGGCGGATTGGCTCCCGCCCAAGGAAGAGATTGCCCGCGACGTCGACCGTGTCGCACAAGGAAAGGTCCTGGTAGACCATCTCGATCTGGCGCGCCCGAGCCTCGGCGGGGCTCGCGAAGTGGACCGTTTCGCCGTCGACCTCGATGGTTCCCGCGTCGGCCTCGAGCGCGCCCGCGAGGATCTTGGTGAGCGTGGATTTGCCCGCCGCATTGTCACCGACCAGCCCCAGGACCTCGCCGGCGGCAAGATGCAGATCGACCCCGCTCAGCGCCTCGATGCTCCCGAAGCGCTTGGTGATGGCACGCATGCGTACCCGGTCGGCGGGCGTGACCGAAGACATCACGCCCGCGTCGATGGTGGGTGCGTGGTCTTGCGCCCGCCGCGGGCTCACTTGAACATGCTGCGGAACTTGTCGACGTTCTCCTTGGTCACGATGGTCACGGGAACGCCGATCACCGGAGGCACGCTGCCGCCGCCGATCAGCGTCATGGCGGCGTCGACCGCGGCCACACCCATCGCATGCGGGTCCTGCTGCACGACCGCGACCACGAAGCCGTCGTCGATCGCCTTGATGATCTGTGCGGTGAGGTCCCAGCCGAAGATCTTGACCCGGTCGGTGGCACCCTGCGCCTCGACCGCGGCCACCGCTCCGACCAGCGCCGGCTCGCCCGTGGCATAGACGGCGTTCATGGTCGGGTTGCCGGTGATCAGGTTCTCAGCGGCCGCGAGCGCATTGTCCTGGATGTTGCGCCCGTCGACCACGCCCACGACCTCGATCTTGTCGTTGGTCTTGATCGTGTCCTCGAAGCCCTTCTGGCGGAGATTCTGGATGAAGGAGTTGAGGGCGCCGACGATGCCGATCTGCGCTTTGCCGCCCATGTTCTGATCGACGTATTTGAGAAAGACTTCGCCGATCTGCTTGCCCGCGCCTTCGTTGTTGACGCCGATCTGCGCCTTCTGCGGGCCCTTGGGCAGGATCGCGTCGACCGCGAGGACGGGGATGCCCTTGTCGGCAGCCTGCTGCACGGCCGGCATGACGCCATTGACGTCGATCGCGACCACGATGATGGCGTTCACGCCCTGCGCCGTGTAGGTCTCGATCGCGTTGTTCTGGGCCGCCGGGTCATTGTTGGCGTTGAAAATGACCAGCTGCGCGCCGGCCTTGTCGGCGGCCTGCTGCGCTCCCTCGTTCATCTGATTGAAGAACAGCGCCTGCTGATTGATCTGCACGAGCGCGATGGTAGACTCAGCGGCCGAAGCCGCGTTCGTTGCAAACACCGCCATGCCGACTGCAACCGCCGCTACCGCCTGCAACAACTGGCGTCTCGTTCTGTCCATTCTCGCCCTCCTTCGGTTTCGACGTGCGCGGGCCGCTCGGTCAGGAGCACCGCGAGCGCCATCATTTTGGTCGCCGCCACCAGGTCGGTGACCTCGACCGATTCGTTGGGCTGGTGCGCCTCGCTCGGCGCGCCCGGCCCCGACCCCCAGGTCTTTCAAACGGGCACCCCAACCGCATTTGGCGCCATCACTGATTGAACCGTTTCAGGGAGGCTACCGTTCGGCCTCACGAGGGGTCAAGCCACTGATCTGGCCGCAGCAGCGCCACGGGCAGAGCCCCTCCGCCTCGAGGCGAAGCAGCGCCTCGCGGATCGGCGTGCACGAGATGTTGAACTTCACTAGGCGGCTTCGCGGTCGCGCCCGGCGAGCAGCAGGAGCCCGAAGATCAGCGCGCCGAACAGAATGCTGCGCCAGCCGGGCGATGCGTTGACCACCGTGATCAGCGCGGTGATCGTGACCAGGAGGATCGAGCCGGCGATGGTGCCGAGGTAGCTGCCACGGCCGCCCAGGATCGGCGTGCCGCCGAGCACCACCGCGGCGATCGAGCCCAGAAGGTAGGGCTCGCCGATGCCGACGTAGCCCTGCCGGTTCATGCCGAGCAGGAGGAGGCCGGTAAGCCCGGCCGAGAAGCCGGAGATGGCGTAGACCACGATCAGCGTGAGCGGCAGGTTGACGCCCGCGAGCCGGCTCGCCCGCGGGTTGGTGCCGATGGCGTAGAGCCAGGACCCGATCACGCTGCCGTGGAGCAGGATCAGGACCAGCGCGGCGACGACCAGCCACGTCAGGATTGTCACCGGGACGTCCAGGAGCCGGCCGTTGCCGAGCCAGACGACGGCCGGATTGCTGGTCGAGACCGCGCTGCCGCCGGCGATCAGAAGCAGCGAGCCCTGCAGAATCGTGGCGGTGGCAAGCGTGATGATCAGCGGGTGGACGCGCAGCAGCACGACGCCGATGCCGTTGATCGTGCCGACGCAGGTCGTGATCGCCAGCACCACGCCGACGCCGACCAGCCCCACGGCATCCCAGCCGGCGGTGACCAGCGGCAGCATGATGGCGGCGAAGGTGATGACGCTTGCAACCGACAGATCGATGCCCGCGGCGATCACGATCAGGGTCTGGCCGGCCGCCGCGATCCCGGTCACCGCGGCCAGCTCGAGCAGATAGCGCAGGTGGCCGAACTGGGCGAAGCCGGGCTTGACGATGCCGGCGACGATCCAGATCAGGGCGACCACCAGATAGGTGATGGTGATCGGATGCAGGAGCCACCGGCCCGCCGGGTGGTGTCGAACCGCCCGCCACATACGCTCAGCGCTCACGCAGGACACGCAGCGTCATCGCCGCGACGATGATCAGGCCCTTGGCGACGTACTGCGCCACCGGCGGAAAGCCCATGAAGAACATGACGTTGATCATGATGGCGAGGAGCAGGCTGCCGGCGACGGCGCCTCGGAACGCGCCCTGGCCGCCGAGGAAGCCGACGCCGCCGAGCACGGCCGCGGTGATCGAATCGAGGATCAGCGGGTTGCCGATGATCGGGTCGCCAGCACCGGTCTGGGCGGCAACGTAGACGCCCGCGAAGCTCGAGAGCGCGCCCGAGATGGCGTAGGCGATGATCCGCGCCTTTGCGACGTCGATGCCGCTCCGGAACGCGCCCTGCGGATTGTTGCCGGCGGCGTTGATGGCGTGGCCGAGCGGGGTCGCCTGCAGGACGCGCCAGGCGATCAGCAGCAGCACCAGCAGGATCAGCGCGGTCGGCGTCTCGCCGGCGAGCGCATCCGAGAGCCAGCCCGGCATCGAGCCGCCCGGGCGCGGCATGACCAGGAGCGCCGCGCCGCCGATCAGGAAGGAGGCCGCGAGCGTGACGATGATCGCGGGCAGGCGCAGCAGCGCGACCGCTGCGCCCACCGTGGCGCCGATCAGCCCGCCCACCGCGACCACGACCAGGATGCCCGAGAGGGCGCCACCCAGGCTGTCGCCGACGAGCGTCGCGGCGAGGACGCAGCCGAGGCTCACGGTCGCGCCGACCGCGAGATCGATGCCGCCCATCAGCATGACCAGGGTCTGCGCGAGGGCGACCACGGCGACCGGGAACCAGTTCTGGGTGAAGCGGGCGACGCCTGAAAGGCTCAACAGCCCTGGAAACAGGCCGAGGTAGACGGCGAGCAGGGCGAGCAGCAGCAGATAGAGGCCCCCGAGGCCGCTGTTGCGCCGCCAGAAGATGCGCGCGTGCAGCTCGAGCCCACTCAAGGCGTCGCCGCCCTCATGACGCGAGACGGGCCGGCTCGCCGTGCATGCCGAGCGATGCGGCGACGATCGCCTCCTCCGAAAGCTCGGCGCGCTCGAGCGTGCCCACCACCCGGCCCTCGCGGAACACCGCGACCCGGTCGCAGGCATGGACGAGCTCGAGCGTATCGGAGCTCAGCAGCACCACGGCCGCGCCATCGGTCGCCATCCGCCGCAGGCGCTGGTAGATCTCGCGCTTGGTCTCGACGTCGACGCCGCGCGTCGGGTCGTTGAGCAGGAAGATGCGCGGGCCGAGTGGCAGCCAGCGGGCGATCGCGACCTTCTGCTGATTGCCGCCGGAGAGGAGCTGCGTCGGCTGCGACGGATCGCTGGTTCGGATCGCGAAGTCGCCGATCGAGCGGGCCGCGCTTGCGGTCTCGGCGGCAAGGCGCCGGAAGCCGCGTCGGGCCAGCCGGCGGAGCGAAGGCAGCACCAGGTTGAACCGGATCGGCAAAGGCAGGAGCAGCGCCTCGCGCTTGCGATCCGCCGGCACATAGGCGATGCCCCGCCGGTTCGCCTCCATGGGCGAGCGGGCCGGGTGGGGTGCACCATCGATCCACACTTCGCCGCGCCGCGGCAGATCGCCGTAGAGCGCGAGCAGAGTCTCCTCCTGTCCCTGGCCGAGGAGACCACCGAGCCCCAGCACCTCGCCGTAGCGCACCTCGAGATCGACCCCGGCGACGCCATCTGCGATCAGACCGCGCGCCGAAAGGGCCGTGGCTTCGCTCGGGCGCGTCTCCCAGCACGGAAAGAGATCGCCCGGCTCGCGGCCGACCATCAGCCGGACGAGCGCTTTGGGGTCGCTGCCGGCAAGTGATTGATCAGCGGTGCGTACGCCGTCGCGTAGCACCGTGACCCAGTCGCAGAGCTCGAGCACCTCGTTCAGCCGGTGCGAGATGTAGAGGATGGCGACCCCCTCGTGCCTGAGCTCGCGCAGGAGGCCGAACAGCGTCCGCACCTCGTGGCCGGTCAGCGACGAAGTCGGCTCGTCGAGGATCAGGAGCCGCGGCCGCCGCCAGAGGGCCTTGGCAATCTCGACCAGCTGGCGGCGGCCGAGCGGCAGGGCGTCGACCGGCAGATCGAGCGGCACGTCCAGGCCGAGCCGCCGGCAGAGCCGCGCCGCGTCGGCAGCGAGCGTGGCGAAGTCGATGAAGCCGCGCTGGCGCGGCACGGCGCCGAGCGCGATGTTCTCGGCCACCGAGAGGCGCGGGGCGAGGCTCAGCTCCTGCTGGACAACGGCGATGCCGAGGGCGCGCGCCTCGGCCGGGGTAAGCGCCTGGTAGTCACGGCCAGCGAAGGTGATCGTGCCGCCGTCCGGCCGGAGCACGCCCGAGATCAAATTGATCAGCGTGCTCTTGCCGGCGCCGTTCTCGCCGACCAGGGCATGCACATGCCCCGGCCGAACCTCGATCGACACGCCCTTGAGCACGGGATTGTCGAAGAAGCGCTTCCACAGATCCCGCGCCACAAGGAGCGGTGTCGCCTCCGCCATGCCGCGCTGCCGGTGCTCCGCCTGCGGACCTGCGATTACTGCTTGAACAGCAGCTGGTCGAACATCTCCAGGCTGTAAGGTGAGTAGATGTAACCGTCGGCCGGGAACTGGCTCGCGCGCGCGAGGTATTCGTCGAGATTGTCATTGGTGATGATCGGCAGCGGCACCTTGGTGAATGCTTTGACATCCTTGCCCTCGAGCGCCTTGACCGAGGCGTAGACGCCGAGCCCGCCGAGCCAGTTGGGCTGCATGGTGGCCCAGCCCTTGAGGTCCTTCTCCTTCCAGAGCTCGAGGAACTGCCGGTAATTCTCGCCGGTGACCGGCGGGATGGGGCGGCCCTGGCGATCCATGGCGAGGATCGCGCCTGCGGTGAGCGCACCGCCATAGCTCAGGATGCCGTCGATCTGGGGGTATTGGAACAGGAGGCTGGTCATCGCTTCCTGCGCCGGGGCGGCATTGTAAGGTGTATTGGTCTCGGTCAGGACCTCGATCTCGGGGTGCGCTTTGAGCACAGGCGTGGCGCCCGCCCGCCGGTCCTCGCTGACCGAGACGCCGGCCGGCCCGTTCATGATGATGATCTTGCCCTTGCCGCCCAGCTGCCCGACCAGCCACTCGGCGCCCATGCGCCCCCAGGCGTTGGAGTCGGTGTTGATCTTGGCGGTGAGCTGATCGGTGGTGACCAAGCTGTCGACGTTGACCACTGCGATGCCCTTCTCGCACGCCTGCTCGATCACCCGATCGAGCGCCGTCGCCGAGCCGGCGATCACGACGATGCCGTCGACGTCGGCGTCGATCATCGACTGGATCTGTGCGATCTGGGTGTTGGCGTTACCTTCGGCGTCGGTGATCACGAGCTGATCGGTCAGGCCCTGCTTTTTGAGCTGGTTGAAGACGTCCTCGATCGTGCCCTGGGTCTGCTTCATCCAGGTTGGAATCGAGTAGATGTTGGCCCAACCGATGGTGTAGGGCGGCTTGCGATCGCCCTTGATGCATTTGGCCGCCGCCTCGGCCGGCTGGGTCGCAGCGAGCTGAGCCGCCGCGAAAGCCGCCATGAGCGCGCTGCCGAGCAACGTCCGGCGGCCGATCCTGCTGTCCATGTCTGTCCTCCCCGGGGGTTCGTGCTTGCCGGCAGTTCCGCTGCGGCAATGGCGGCATGTTAGGATCGCCTCAGGCGCTTGTCGACAAGGCGCTGCGGTCGGTCTCGATGCGGTAATCGCGCCTGGCGTTGTCGTGGAACAGGCGACGCTGCTCCTCGGGCGTGAGAGCGGCGACGATGGTCTTGAAGCTCTCGAACACCTGATCGTAGGTGGCATGGAGCCCGGCGACCGGGAAGTCGCTTGCGAACATCGCCCGCTCCGTGCCGAAGGCCTCGATGCACTCGAGGACGATCGGGCGCAGGCTCTCGATCGTCCAATGATGATCGTAGGCGACGAGATCGGAGATCTTGATGCGCACGTTCGGCTCTGCGGCGAGGGCGCGCAGGCCCCGGCGCCAGCGAGCCATGCCTTCGGCGTCCCGATCGACCGGGCTGCCGGCGTGATTGACCAGGATCAGCGTTTCCGGAAAGCGCGCCGCGAGGCGGGCCGCCTCCGCCATCTGCCCCGGATAGAGCATGAGGTCGAAGGACAGGCCGAAGCGCCCGAGCAGGCCGAAACCCTGGAGCCATTGCCGATCCCGCATGTGGTCCGAGCGGGGGACGAAGCTCTTGTTCGGGTTCTCGTGCCAGCTGAGAATGAAGCGCACGCCGCGGACCAGCGGACAGGCGCACTGCGCCTCCAGGATCTCGCCGGTCTTGGGATCGTCGAGCGGGGCGTAGACGACCAGCACCGTAGGCAGGCCGTGGCGTCGCGCGAGTTCGGCGAGCCAGGCGGTCTCGCCGATCGGATCGTTCCGATCCCAGCCGGCCTCGATGTGCACCGAGGCGACCAGGTTCTGGCGGCGGCCGTCGGTCTCGAGGCCCGCCGGCAGATAGTTGCGGTATAACGGCGAGGGATCACCGAACACCATCTCCCGACCCGGCTGCGGCCGCAACCAGGCGTGTTTGCCCATGCCGATGTCCCAGAAATGATGATGCGCGTCGACCAGCGGTCCGCTGTAGGTCATGGCGCCGTCTCCCGGCCCTCTCGGATATCCTGGCGCCGGTACCAGTCGAGCGCGAGGTCGCGGTAGATCAGGCTGGCACGGACCAGCTCGGCAAGCTCGACATATTCGTCGGGCTTGTGCGCCTGCTCGAGCGAACCGGGGCCGAGCACGACGCCGCGGATGCCGGCGTTCTGGAAGTGGACGAGATCGCAGCCGCCGAGGAAGCCGGCCGGGCCGGGCGAGGCGATGCCGTTGGCGCGGCAGGCGGCGAGCGCCGCCCCGACGATCGGATCGTCCGCCGGGGTCTCGCTCGGCCCGGCGTTCGACGAATAGCTGAGGATCTCGGTGCGAACGCCGCATTCAGAAGACGCCCTCTCGAGCAGCGCCTTGATCTCGCCATCGACGGTCTCGACCGGCTCGCCCGGCAGGATGCGGCGATCGATCACGACCTCGCAGGTGGCCGGGATGACGTTGTCGGCGATGCCGCCTGCGATCTGGGTCACGGACAGGCTGGCGGGGCCGACCAGGGGGTGCCGCTTGCCCCGCAGCCGCTGATCCTCGGCCGTGAGCAGGCCGATCAGCCGCTGCGCGGCCAGGATCGCGTTCTCGCCGCGATCGGGCGTGCCAGAATGGGCGCTCCGGCCGAGCACGCGAAGGCGCGGCCGAAGGCAGCCCTTGTGCGCCGAGACCGTGATCAGGCGGGTCGGCTCGCCGACGACGACCCGGTCGACCTGCGGCTGACGGGCAGCGAACGCCCTGGCGCCGGTGCTCCCGATCTCCTCGTCGGCGACGAACACGGCGGTGAGGCACCCGCGCCAGGCCTCGCGCCCGCCGATCAGGAGGCGCACCGCTTCGACCATGGCGGCGATGCAGCCTTTGGCGTCGCAGGCGCCGCGGCCGATCAGCCGTCCGTTCGCCTCGCGCAGGTCAAAGGGATCGCCGCTCCAGCC
>JBKPDM010000546.1:0-2993 GCA_046727895.1 Pseudomonadota bacterium
CGATCCCGTGAAGATCGCCACCCAGGGCGCGATGTGGGGTGCCATCCGTCGGCATAGCCTGCTGCGCGACACCGTGGTGGTGTCGGACGATGCAGGCCAGTTCCGCGTCGGCACCCACGCCCTATGCTGGGTGCATGCCGAGCGCCTGATCCACAAGCTGTTGCCGGTCACCAACGCGCAGCACCGCGCCGTCGATCTCATCCGGCAGCTGATTTGGTGGCTCTACCGTGACCTCAAAGCTTGGCAGGGCCAGCCCGACCGGCGACGGGCGGCGGCACTGCGCTCACGTTTCGATCGGATCTTCAAGCGCCGCACCGGCTACGTGACGCTCGATCGTCTCCTCGCCCGGCTCCACGAGCGCAAGGCCGAGCTCCTGCGCGTGCTCGACCGGCCGGAGATCCCGCTGCATAGTAAGCGGTGCGTTTTCTCCACCTTGCACGCCGTATGACGGTCTGGTGATCGGTGCCGGGGGCGCCCGGCTTGCTGGTGCGAGCGTAAGCGGCGCCGCTAGCGGCGGACTAGCTTGGTGGCTTATGAGCGGGTCGAGATCGTCACCTCGGCGGAACGTCGCCGGCGGTGGTCAGTGCCGGAGAAGCTGCGGCTTGTGGCCGAGAGCTTGAAGGCCGAGGGCGGGATTGCCGAAGTTGCCGGCCGCGCCGACGTGCATCCGAGCCTGCTGCAACGGTGGCGCCGCCAGGCTCGTGACGGAACGCTGGTTGCCGAACCAAGCGCTGGCCGCTTCGTGCCGATCGCGATCGGTGATGTTGAAAGTGTCGCCGCTCCAGCCTTGATGACACCAGTGGGGAGTGGGCCGCCGGTGCGAGGACTGGTCGAGATCGAGCTGCCGAACGGCTGTCGCGTGCGCGTCGAGCAGGGCATCCCCGCGGTCGCCCTGCGGCGGATCATCGGGGTTCTGGCCCGGCGATGATCGGCATTCCGCCTGGGGTGCGGATCCTGATCGCGATGCAGCCGGTCGATTTCCGCCGCGGCGCCGACAGCCTGGCGGCGCTGGCGAAGGAGGTCCTGCAGCAGGATCCGTTCTCGGGCACGGTGCTGGTGTTCCGCTCGAAGCGGACTGATCGCGTGAAGGTCATTGCCTGGGACGGCACCGGCCTGGTGATGTTGTGGAAGCGGCTCGATGAGGGGGCGTTCAAGTGGCCGCCGGCGAGCGATGGCGTCATGCGACTAACCTCGGCCCAGCTCTCGGCGCTGGTCGAAGGGCTGGACTGGTCACGAGTGCACGCGCTCAGGCGACGACGGCCGACGGCTGTCAGATAACCTGCGACAGGTTGAATCAGGACTGTCGTTCACGTGATCACTAGTTGCCGTTTCCTGGTCTACTCGCGGACATGGAGCCGGCGCCACAAGATCTGCCCGACGACATCGAGGCCCTCCACGCACTCATCCTGGTCGAGCGAGCGGAGCGGCTGCGGCTCGATGCCCGAGCGGCGAACCTCCAGACGGAGGCTGAACGCCTTCAGCTGGAGGTAGCGCGGCTGACGGCGCTGAACGAGCGGCTCGATCACATTATCGCCCAGCTGCGACGGCTGCAGTTCGGCAAGCGCTCCGAAGCTCTCGATCCCGATCAGCTCAAGCTCGGCCTCGAGGATCTGGAGGGTGCCGCGGCCGAGGTCGAGGCCGAGGAGGAGAAGGACGACCCCGAGCTGAAGGCCGAGCGGACGCGGCGCCGGGGCAGGCCATCGCTGCCCGACCACCTGCCGCAGGTGGAAGTGGTGATCGAGCCCGAGAGCACGATCTGTCCCTGCTGTGCCGGCCCGATGCACGTCATTGGCGAGGATGTCTCGCGCCGGCTCGACGTCGTTCCGGCCCAGTACCAGATCGTCGTCACGCGCCGGCGCAAATATGCCTGCCGTGGCTGCGAGGGAGCGGTGGTACAGGCGCCAGCACCGGCTCGGCTGATCGAGGGCGGGCTGCCGACCGAGCGACTGGTGGCTCAGGTGCTGGTCGACAAATACGCCGACCACTGTCCGTTGTACCGCCAGGTGCAGGGCTTCGCGCGCCACGGCATTGAGCTCGATCGCTCGACGCTGGCCTTCTGGACGGGCTACGCCGCAGCCGAGCTGAAGCCGCTGTGGCGCTGGATGCGCGAGGCGCTGCTGGGATCGAGCCGGCTGTTTGTCGACGAGACCCGGGCTCCGGTCCTCGATCCTGGTCGGGGACGCACCAAGACCGGCTACTTCTGGGCCATCGTCCGCGACGATCGTGGCTGGGGCGGCAGCGATCCGCCGGCCGTCGTCTACACTTACGCGCCCGGCCGCGGCGCCGACCACGCCATCGCGCTGCTGAAGGGCTTCTCGGGCGTCCTGCAGGCCGATGGCTACGGCGCCTACAAGACGCTGGTCGAGGCCGCCCGCCCCCGCGAGGCGATCATGCTCGCTTATTGCTGGGCCCATGCCCGGCGTCGGTTCTTCGACCTCGCTCAGGGCGGCGCGGCGCCGATCGCTTCCGAAGCGCTACAGCGCATCGCCGGGCTCTATGCCATCGAGGCGGATATCCGCGGCCAGGACGCCGGGGCCCGCAAGGCCGCCCGCCAGGAACGAAGTCGACCGATCGTCCTGGACCTGAAGATCTGGCTTGAGGGCCGGCTGAAGGAAGTCTCGGGCCGCTCGCCGATGGCGGAGGCGATCCGCTACACCCTGTCACGCTGGGACGGGCTCACCCGCTTCCTCGAAAACGGCCGCATCGAGCTCGACTCGAACCCGGTCGAGCAGACGATCCGGCCGATTGCCCTAAATCGCAAGAACGCGCTGTTTGCCGGTTCCGATGAAGGTGCCGAGAATTGGGCGGTCCTGGCCACCCTGATCGAGTGTTGCAAGCTGAACGGCGTCAACCCGAACAATTACCTTACCGACGTGCTCACCCGCCTGGTCAATGGCCACCTCGAGAGCCGCCTCGGCGAGCTCACGCCGTGGGCGTGGGACGCCACCAACTCTCAAAACTAGCCGTCAAGCTGAAATGCCGAGGGTCAAGGC
>JBKPDM010000547.1:0-8096 GCA_046727895.1 Pseudomonadota bacterium
GTTAGGCGTCTCGTGGGCTCGGAGATGTGTATAAGAGACAGCGGCCGAAGCTCGTCTTCGATCAGCCGTTCTACCGCATGAATCAGGCGGAGCCGCTCGGCGGTGACCCCAATCCCGGTCTCGATCCGGCTCGAAAGACAGGGCGCGGCCGGCAGTTCGGCGAGGGTCGCCAACCCCATGTGACGCGCCAGCGCGCGCACGCCCGCCTTGTCGATCCCTGCCTCGACGTAGGGGTGGCGGACCGCATAGGTCTTCGCTGCCTCAAGACCGGGGCGGTAGTCGCCGAGATCGTCGAGGTTGGTCCCGGATGCGATCGTCGCCGAGCTGCGCGCCGCGATCGCACCATAGAGATTGGTCTTACAGAAGAAGCACCGGTTCGCCGGGTTCTTGAGATAATCCGGATCGGCGAACTCGCCGGCGTCGATGATCTCCAGCCGCCAGCCCTCCTCTTCCGCCAGGGCACGCACCCGGGCGGTGGCTTCCGGCGGCACGGCGGGTGAGACGGCGTGGATCATGATCGCGCGCGCGCCGAGCCGACGGCGCGCCGCAGAGGCCAGGGTCATGCTGTCGACCCCGCCGCTCACCGCGACCGCGACCTTGCCGATGCCGTCCAGGACGACGTCAAGCGCCGCTGCCCGCGCCTCAATCGTTTCGATCATCCCGCTCCCTCTCGAGCGCCCGCATCTCGGCGTCCCGCCGCCGTCGCGCGCGCCGTGCGTGACTACTGCCCAACCCGCCCTGCGGCCGTTCGATTCCCGCCTTGGCGGTGCGCTCGCCCCCCGGCCGCGTCACCACCTTGATCTCGACCTCGCCCTCGGGCGTGCCGATCGTGATCTGTTCGCGGGCGAGGAGCGCGCGCATTTCGATCCGCCAGCGGAGGCCAATGGTCGTGGTCTCGGCGAAACAGCGCTCGATGATCGTATCCAAACGTCCCGGTCGCGCCAGGATCTGGATCTGGGTGGCGAAGCGTCCCTTTTTGCCGAATGCCGGCAGCTGGACGACGTCCAGGACCCCGCCCGTGGCGCGCAGCGCATCAAGCCCGACTGCCAGCTCCTCGGCGCTCTGATCGTCGACCTCGAAAGCGATCACCGCCACCTGATCGTCGATCCGAGCGCGGGCCGCGGGCGCGTAGGCAAGCGCGCGCAGCGCGTTGCTGATCCCGGCGAGCCGCTTGGTGCCAAAGCCGATCCCGCTCACGGTCATGCTCCACGCGCCGGCGGGCAGGTGCGCTCCTGGATCCAGATGGCGCAGAATCGCCGCCCCGGTCGGGGTCACCCGCTCGCCCGCGATGCCGTCGTCGAGCACCGGAATGCCCTCGAGCAGGAGCGCGGTCGCCGGCGCCGGGACAGGCAGGACGCCGTGCGCGGTCTCAATCCGGCCAGCACCTTGCGGCAGCGGTGCGCTCGAGACGCTGATCGGCGCCATCGCCTCGATCAGCCACGCTGCGCCCACCACGTCGGCGAGCGAGTCCCAGTCTGCGAGCTCGTGAAAATGGACCTCGTCGAGCGGCACACCGTGAACCGTCGCCTCGGCTTCGGCCAGGAGGGTCAAAATCGCGATCGCCCGCTCGCGCACCGGCGGCGCCAGGTCCGCGGCAGCCAGGTCGCGGCGGAGAGCGCGAAAGCCGCCCGGCGGCGCGCCGCCGGCGGCCGGACCTTCGATCACCGCCCTGCTGCCGCTCAGAATGCTGTCACCGTGCGGGACCAGCTCGGTCCGCCAGTCGTCCGGCAGGCCAGCCGCGCGCATCGCGGCGAAGGTACCCTCGGCGAGGTCAGGAAAGGCATCGAGCAGCGCACCGAGGAACATGTCGCCGGCAAGGCCGCCCAGGGGATCGAGGTGGAGGTGCATGACCCGCCCCATGCCTTGCCCGCAGCTAGGCGGCCGACCGGTAGACTGGGACCACGTAGGGACCCTCGGGAATCACCGCAACGCGGCGATCGCCGCTCCGCGCCACGCTCCGGCGCACGGCCGCCTCGACCGAGGGGATCATCTCGACTCCGGTCAGCCCGTGATCGGCTTCGGGCAGCCCGTCCGAATAGAGCTGGATCGTGCCGAGTCGCATCGGTTTGAGCTGCATCTCGGTCTGCCATTCGTCGATGTCGGCAAAGCGCTTGGCGTTGATCTCCGCGAGAAAGCGCTCAGCGCCGCCATCGACCAAGCGCCTTTGCGCGGCGCGGAATTCGGTCGAGCCCATGCCCTCGGAGCAGGCCGAGGCGATGATCAGATCGCCGCCCGCCGCCATGATGTCCATGGGCGCGACCATGCCCTTGACCGTCTGATAGTAGGTCTTGTCGAGCGGGTAGCCGGCGGCGCTGGTGACGACGGTCTGGAACTTCTCGGCGACCGGCACCTCGGCGTAAGCGCGGATATGCTCGACCGCCGTCCGATGGCTGGCGACGATTTCGCCGAAATTGACGAACGAGAGTCGCCGCTCCTCGTCGATCACGGTGTTCAGCGCGAGGGCGCCGCCGAGCATCCGGACGATTTCGAGCTGCGCCTCATGCAAAGGATTGCCGTCGAGGACGCAGTTCGCGGCCTTGGGATGCTCCATGAAACGGGCGCTGTGGAAGGTCGTAATGGTATCCTTGTGCGCGACGCCCGGCGCGATCACCTTGCGCCCGCCCGAGTAGCCCGCCATGAAATGCGGCTCGACCAAGCCGGTTGCGATCTTGAGATCGGCTTGCACCAGACGCCGGTCGAGCTTGACCGGCACGCCGCCGCTCGCCGTCCTGCCGAGGTCAACGTGGGCGGCATCGTCGCGCGCGAAGTGGTTCGCGACCGGCACGGTATCGAGCACCCAGCGCGAGCCGATCAGCTCCTCGAGTTCGGGGCCCTCGTTCGGCCGGTGCAGGCCGGTCGCGACCAGGACGGTGATGGCGTCGGCGGCGAGGCCCGCGCCCAGCAGTTCGCGGATCAGGGTCGGCAGAAACAGCCCACTCGGCACCGGCCGGGTGATGTCGCAGATCAGGATGCAGGCGCTCGTCTTGCCTCTCGCGAGCTCCGCGAGCGGCGGCGCTCCCACCGGTTCGGCCAGGGCCCGGCGAACGGCGGCCTCCGGGTCCGGCACGAGCGGCATTGGACGCTTGCGGATCACCCGGAGCTCGACCTCGTCGGGGAGATCGATCGGGAGCCGGCCCCGCCCGTAGTTCAGCTCGATGCGCTGCATGTCGCCCGTCCCGTGGCGCAAGCGTTGTCAACCCAGCCTACACGAGTGCTAGGATTTGGGAAACGCCGCGCGACCGGTCGCAGAGAGGCCTGCCATGCTCAGCCCGACTTTTCCGGAAATTCGCCTGCCGCAGCTCGAGGGCGTCGCCATCCCGCCGATGCTGCGCCTGCGGCTCGGCCACCCGAACGGCGAGCCGGTTGCGGACATCGCCATGTCCGTAGATGAGGCCCTGGCTCGATCGCGCCGGCTCGGCGATCTGTGGAGCGGGGCGCGGGTCGCGCTCGCAGTCGGCAGCCGCGGCATCGCCCACATCCCGGACGTCGTGGCTGCAGCGGTGCACCACCTGAAGCAGCGCGGCTTCGCGCCGTTCATCGTGCCGGCGATGGGCAGCCACGGCGGTGCCACCGCCGAGGGCCAGGCGGGCGTGCTGGCGCACCTTGGGGTCACCGAAGAAGCGGTCGGCGCGCCGATCCGCGCGACCATGGAGACCGTCGAGTACGGCACGACGCTGCACGGCATCCCCTGTCGGTTCGACCGGAACGCCGCCGAGGCCGATGCCGTGCTGTGCATCAACCGGGTGAAGTCGCACACGAGCTTCGACCGGCCGATCGAGAGCGGCCTGACCAAGCTGGTCGCGGTCGGCCTCGGCAAGCAGGTCGGCGCGCAGAACGTGCATCGTCTCGGTCCGCGCGGCTACATCGAGGTACTTCCCGAGCTCGCCCGGATCGCGATCGAGCACTCACCGATCGCCTACGGCCTGGCGCTGGTCGAGAACGGCAATAGGCAGCTCGTGGTGATCGAGGGGGTCGAGCCCGCCGACTTCGCCACGACCGATGAGCGCCTGCTGAAGCTCGCCAAGTCGCTCACCGCGCGTCTGCCGTTCGAGCAGATCGACGGCCTAATCGTCGAGTGGATTGGCAAGGAAATCAGCGGCGCCGGCATGGACCCGGTCGTGGTCGGCCGGGTCGGTGTCCGGGGCGTGCCGGGCCCGAAGAAACCCTTCATCCACAAGGTCGTGGTGCTCGGCGTCACCGAGGATTCCTACGGCAACGCGGTCGGCCTGGGCAATGCCGACTACACCACGCGCAAGGTCGCGAACCATCTGGATCTGTTCTCGATGTACATGAACTCGATCACCGCGGCTGGCACCGAGGCGACCCGCATCCCGGCAGTCCTCGCCGACGATTTGACCGCGATCCGCGCCCTGGTCGCGACCTGCTGGCGCACGGACCTGGAGAACGCCCGCCTATGTCAGATCCGCTCGACCCTCTATCTCAACGAGATCCTGGTGTCGCCCTCGCTCTACACCGACCTCGAAGGCCGCTCCGACGTCGAGCGCCTGTCCGACCCCGAACCGCTCCAGTTCTTCGACGAAAGCGAGCTCCTGACGCGGGTGTGAGCAGTGCGCGTACCCATTACGCCTGCTCGACGACCTCGTAGCCGTCGGCGTGCTGGCCCCAGGGGCTGCCGCCCCGATCCTACTCGAACCTGCGGATCGCAGCGGCCGCCAGGTCCTCCTTCCTGACCGCCGGCGAGAGGTAGACGGTCGCCACGGCGACATCGCGCGTGGCCCGAGCTGGTCCTCATGGTCTTGTAGAAGCGCACCTTGTGCGGTCGGCACTTCGGGTGGCGCCCGGCGATGTCGCCGAGCGGGACCAGACCGACCACCGGTTTCTCCGGTTCAGAACCGGAAGCCGGTTGACCCGATGCTCCAACATGAGCTGTTGCGCTTCGTCGGCGCTTTGGTCGGCGAAGCAGGAGACGGCACCCGCGGACATGGCATCGCGCACGGTGGCCCGCCCGACATCGACATCCGCCGCAACGGCGCGGATCACGATGTCGCGATCGGTGAGCATGCCGAGCAGCCGGCCCCGGTCGAGCACCGGCAGGCAGCCAACGTCGTCGTCGCGCATCTGGCGCGCGGCGATCGCGAGCGGCGTGTCCGGCTGGACAGCGCCAACCTTGCGACGCATCAGGTCTTTGATCAGCACGAGCGCCCCCCAGTGTTCATGGTAGATGGTAGATGGGCATGGCCCGCTGTCCAGATTGAGGCGACCGGCGGGCGTTTCCTTGATGCAGGTCAAACCCTTCTGCCCGGGCACGAGGTAGCGTCAACCTGCGCCTCCGTCGTCCGGCATTAAGCGGCCTCGGGTTTGGGACGCGACTGCTCGGCACGGGGTGACTGACCATGAGCGCGGAGGCTGTCGGCTGGGAGCATTTTCCGCACGAGGCCGATGTCGGCATCCGGGGCTTCGGGCCAACCCGGGAGGCGGCATTCGAGCAGGCTGCAGTCGCGCTGATGTACGTGATCGCCGAGGTCGACCAGATCCGCCCGCGCGAGGCGATCGAGCTGACCTGCGAGGCGCCGGACGACGCCCTGCTGCTGGTCGACTGGCTGAATGCGTTGATCTTCGAGATCGCGACCCGGTCTATGCTGTTCGCCCGCTTCGAGGTCCGGATCGAGTGCGCCCGCCTCTCGGGCAAGGCCTGGGGCGAGCCGATCGATCCGGCGCGCCACCAGCTGGCGGTCGAGGTCAAGGGCGCGACCTACACCGCGCTCGAGGTCGCGCGCCGCGACGGCGGCTGGCTGGCGCAGTGCGTGCTCGACGTCTGAGCGGGACGTTCGAGGCCAGAGCGAGGTCCGCCATGGACAGGACGCAGCTGACCCAGGTGAGCGAGGTCGAATGGCGCCTCGAGCCGTCCGGGCGCATGCGCGTACCGGGGGTGATCTTCGCCGACGAGGCGTTGCTCGACGCGATGGACGACAAGGTACTGGAACAGGTGCAGAACGTCGCCAGCCTGCCCGGCATCGTCGAAGCGTCCTTCGCCCTGCCCGACGCCCACTGGGGCTACGGCTTTCCGATCGGCGGCGTCGCCGCGTTCGACCCCGATCGGGGTGGCGTGGTCTCGGCCGGCGGCGTCGGCTTCGACATCTCCTGTGGCGTACGCACCATGCTGACCGGAATCGAGCGGAGCGAGCTTGAGCCGGTCAAGGACCGCCTGGCGGAGGAGCTGTTCCGCGCCGTGCCGGCCGGTCTCGGCAGCAAGGGGAGGATCCGCCTGGACGCGCGCGAGATGGACGCCATGCTCGAGGGCGGCGCCCGCTGGGCCCTGGGGCGCGGCTACGGCGAGCCCGCCGACCTCGCGCGGATCGAGGAGCGAGCCGGATGGCGGGCGTCCGGCCGAGCTGGTGTCCGCCAAGGCAAAGCATCGACAGGATGCCGAAATGGGCACCCTCGGCTCCGGCAACCACTATGTCGAGGTGCAGGAGGTCGCCCAATTGTTCGATGCCGAGGTCGCCGCCAGCTTCGGCCTCGAGCTGGCTCAGCTGGTGATCACCATCCATTGCGGCTCGCGCGGGCTCGGCCATCAGATCGGCAGCGAGTCCCTGCGCGAGATGGTCCTGGCCGCCGAGGCGGCCGGCATCGCGCTGCCAGAGAGGGAACTGGCCTGCGCGCCGGTTCACTCCGAGGTCGGCCGCCGTTATCTCGGCGCCATGCGCGCGGGGATCAACTGCGCCCTCGCCAACCGTCAGATCATCGGTCATCTCGCGCGCGAAGCCTTCGCCCGGGTGTTTCCCAAGGCCGTGCTGCCGCTCCTGTTCGACGTCTCGCACAACACCTGCAAGGTCGAGGAGCACGCTCTCGATGGCGGGCGGCGCGCGCTCTACATCCATCGCAAGGGTGCGACCCGCGCCGTCGGACCGGGCCACCCCGATCTGCCAGACGACCTCCGCCCGTTCGGCCAGCCGGTCCTGATCGGTGGCAGCATGGGCACCGAGTCCTGGGTCCTGGTCGGCACCGCGGCGAGCGAAACCCGCGCCTTCGGCTCGGCCGTGCACGGCGCGGGCCGCAGCCTGAGCCGCCATCAGGCGGCCAGACAATGGCATGGGCGCCAGCTGATCGAGGAGCTGGCCGCTCGGGGCGTGCTGATCCGCAGCCGCTCGATCCGCGGCGTCGCCGAAGAGGCGCCGGGCGCCTATAAGGACGTCGGCGCCGTGGTCGCGGCGGCCGAGCGCGCCGGTCTCGCGCGCCGGGTCGCGCGGCTCAAGCCGATCATCTGCATCAAAGGCTGAGGGTTCGGACGGAGGTATGCATGCAAAAGCCGCTGGAAATCACCTTCCATCAGATGGAGCCCTCGCCCGCTATCGAGGCGCGGGTGCGCGAGAAGGCCGAGCTTCTGGAACGCTTTGCCGACCGGATCACCAGCTGCCGCGTGGTGATCGAAAAGGACCATCGCCATCACCAGAAGGGCAACCTCTACCGCGTGCGACTCGACATCGGCTTGCCCGGCAGGGAGCTCGCGGTCAGCCGCAAGGGGCCGAAGAATCATGCTCACGAGGATGTCTACGTCGCCATCCGCGACGCCTTCGGTGCGGCGGTCCGCCAGCTCGAGGACCACGTCCGCCAGCGCCGCGGCAAGGTCAAGACGCACGATGTGCCGCCGCACGGCCGCGTACGCATGATCGACCCCGAGGCGGGCTTCGGCTTCATCGAGACCGCCGACGGACAGGAGGTCTATTTCCACCGCCACAGCGTCGCGGACGGTGATTTCGATCGCCTCGAAGTCGGCAGCGAGGTTCGTGTTGCAATCGCCGAGAGCGAAAGCGAGCGAGGCCCCCAGGCTTCGACCGTGCTTCTGATTGGCAAGCACCACCTGCCAAGGTCGGAGCCTGCGAAAGGGCGGGACTGATGTGCAACCTTTGGCGGGCGGCCAGTCCGAGCGCTGATCGGGGCGCAAGGGCCGGACGTCGCCTGAGATCGGGGAGGTCCCTGTGATGACGATCGCGCCAAAGCTCAGCGAAGCCCTGGTCAAGGCCGGCGTGACCTACGAGGTCGTCGAGCATCCGCAGGCGCCATCCGCGAGCCGGACGGCCGAGGCGGCGCACGCGCCGGGCAATCGGCTCGCCAAAGCCGTCGTGCTGCAGGAC
>JBKPDM010000548.1:0-14702 GCA_046727895.1 Pseudomonadota bacterium
CGTGGGCGGCGGGCCGGCGGGCCTCGCCGCGGCGCTCGCCGCCGGGCGTGCCGGCGCGCGCGTGATCCTCGTTGACGAGCAGGCGCGTTTTGGCGGCCGGCTGCTGGCCGAGCGGTTCGAAATCGACGGCGCGCCGGCACTCGCATGGGTCGAGCGCAGCCTCGCCGAGCTCGAGAGCCTGCCCGAGGTCATCCTGCTGCCGCGCACGACCGCTTTCGGCTACTACGACCACAACCTGGTGGCCCTCATCGAGCAGGCAGCCGGCGGGCTGCCCGATCCGCGCGCCGCGCGCCAGCGGCTCTGGACGATCCGGGCACGCGAGGTGGTGCTGGCGACCGGTGCGATCGAGCGCCCGCTCGTGTTCGCGGGCAACGACCGGCCGGGCGTGATGCTGGCAGGCGCCGTCCGATGCTACGTCAACCAGTTCGCCGTGGCGCCGGGCGCCCGCGCGGTCGTCTTCACGACTTGCGACGACGGCTATCGGAGCGCGCTCGATCTGGCCGCAGCGGGGGTCGCCTTGTCTGCGGTGCTCGATACTCGCGAGCGCGCCGATGGCCCGCTCGTGGCGGCGGTTCGGGATGCGGGAATCGAGGTCCTCCCAGGCCACGCAGTGACCCGGACGATCGGCCGGCCGGAGGTCAGGGCGGTCGAGGTGATGCCGCTCGAGCCGGGCGGCCGCATGCGCGGTGCCGTGCAGCGGATCGAGTGCGATCTCTGCGCCACCTCGGGCGGCTGGCAGCCGGCTATCCACTTGCACAGCCAGACCGGGGCGAAGCCGGTCTACGACCCGGAGATCAAGGCATTTCGCCCGGGCACGCCGCGCCAGCGCGAGCGCTCGGCCGGCGCAGGTGCGGGCCGCCTCGCTCTTGCGGCCTGCCTGCAGTCGGGGTTCGAAGCCGGTGCCGAAGCGGCCGCCGCGGCCGGGCACGGGACGGGCATAGCGCCGCCCGCACCGCCCTGCTCGCCCGATCCCGCCGGCCCGGTGCTCGATCTCTGGGCGGTCCCCGGCAGCGCGGGACGGGGCAAGGCCTTCGTCGACTTCCAGAACGACGTCACGGTCGCCGACGTCGCGCTCGCCCATCGCGAGGGCTATCGATCGGTCGAGCACCTCAAGCGCTACACGACGCTCGGCATGGGCACGGATCAGGGCAAGACCGGCAACGTCACCGGTCTCGCCCTGATGGCCGGGCTCCGCGATCAGCCGATCGAGGCGGTCGGCACGACCAGCTTTCGCCCGCCCTATGCGCCGGTGACGCTCGGCGCGCTCGCTGGCCGCGAAGTCGGCGGTCACTTCCGGCCGCTGCGGCTGACTCCGATGCATGACTGGCACGCCGCGGCGGGCGCCGAGTTCATCGACGCCGGGCTCTGGCGGCGGCCCCGCTACTACCCGCGCGCGGGCGAGGACCTGCTCGCCGCGACCCTGCGCGAGGCCCGCGCGGTGCGCGAAGGCGTCGGCTTGGTTGACGTCTCGCCGCTCGGCAAGATTGATGTGCAGGGCCCGGACGCAGCCGAGTTCCTCGATCGCCTCTACTGCAATCCGATCAAACGGCTGCCGGTCGGCAAGGCGCGCTACGGCCTGATGCTGCGCGAGGACGGCATGGTCTTCGACGACGGCACGGTCTCGCGGCTCGGCGAAACCACCTACTACGTCACCACGACCACCGCCAACGCGGCCCACGTCATGGCGCATCTGGAATTCCATCGCCAGGCGGTGTGGCCGGAGCTCGCGGTCGAGGTGACCAGCGTCAGCGATCAGTGGGCCGGGATGGCGCTCGCGGGACCGAAGAGTCGCGCCGTCCTGGCGCGGGCGACCGCGGACGTCGACGTCGGCAACGAGGCGCTGTCGTTCATGGGCGTCATGGCCGCGGCGATCGCCGGCTGCCCGGTCTGGCTGCTGCGGATCAGCTTCTCCGGCGAGCTCGCCTACGAGATCCACACGCCCGCGGACTACGGCACGCGGGTCTGGGAGGCCGTGTTCGCGGCGGGTCGGAGCGAGGGCATCATCGCCTACGGGACCGAGGCGATGGGCACGCTCCGGATCGAAAAGGGCCACGTCGCCGGACCCGAGCTCGACGGTCGGACGACGCCCGAGGATCTGGGCCTCGGCCGGCTGGCCAGCCGCAAGAAGGACTACGTCGGTCGCGCCGCCCTCGACCGGCCGCCGCTGACCGATCCGAGCCGCCCGCGCCTGGTCGGTCTGCTGGCGAAGGACGGTCGGACGCCGCTCCGCTCGGGCGCCCAGATCGTCGCGACACCGGGCGCGCCGCCGCCGGTCGCGATGCTCGGCCACGCCAGCTCGGCCGACTTCAGCCCAACGCTCGGCCAGCCGATCGCGCTCGCCCTGATCTCGGGCGGGCTCGAGCGCAGGGGCGAGACCCTCTTCGCCCTCTATCCATTGAAGGGGGAGACGACCCAGGTGATCGTCACCGATCCGGTGTTCGTCGATCCGGAAGGGCGCCGTCTCCATGGCTGAACTCGGCGATGGCTGAACTGAGCGGCAGGACGGTGCGCCAGTCGGCGATCGGCGCTCTGCTGGCGCCGCGCCGGATCGGGCCACAAGGGCGGGAACCGTCCGTTCGCCTGAGCGAGGCGCCGCCCCGGGCGATCTGGCAGATCGCGGCCTGGCACGCGGGCGACGTCGCGCCGCTTTGCGCCGCTTTTGCCGAGCACCTGGGCCTGGTCCTGCCCGAGGGGCGAGATGCCGCGGGCAGCGATCGATGCGCGCTCGCGTTCCAGGTTGCGCCGCGGCGCTGGTGGCTGGTCGTCCAGGAGGCGAGGCGCAGCCGCTTCGTTGCGGGGTTCACGATGGCGCCGGCCAATCGGGCGGCGCTCACCGATCTGAGCCATGCACGCACTGTGCTGCATCTCAGCGGACCCGCCAGCCGGAGCGTGCTGGCGAAGCTCTGCCGGATCGATCTGCATCCGCTGGCCCTCCCGCCAGGACGCGTGGCGCAGACGCCGCTTGGCCAGATTGCGGCGTTGATTCACACGATCGACGATCTGCCGAGCTTCGATCTCTACCTGCCGCGTTCGTTCGCGGAGAGCGCCACCGTAGGCCTGATCGACGCGGCGGCCGAGTTCGGCCTCGAAGTGAGCGAGCGCGACCCCGGTTCACGGGCCAGCTCGGGCTGACTGGTTCGCAATCGGCCGCGGGCACGGTTGGCAGGTGGCGGTTTCGCCGTTGTCGCTCCGGTGAGCACGCGCCGGCGGCGAATCATTCAATGCCGGGTGCCGGGCCTCCGGTCCGGCGGACGGACGCCGAGGACCGTCAAAGCGCACCGCACCTGATCGAGCATGCCAGGGCCATCGGGCATGGCGACGGTTGAATCGGCGTCCGATATCCGCCAGGCGTCGAACTCCCATCGGCGCAGAATCTCGATCTTCTGCGCCCGGCTCAGCTCGTTCGATTTGACCACCGCCTCCGGACTCGTGAACACCGCGCTCGGGACCAGGCGGGCGCGCTTCAGCTCGATGCCACTCAGCTTGCCCATTTCTCCCCCTTTCGCCATCACCGTCCCCGATTGACAAACGTTGTCCGCACTTGGGCGTTCCAAATTTTCCACTTTTGGTAGATAAACTCGAGAATTGTCAACCAGCGATCAACTCGTTCGATGACGCTGCATAGAGTCTGTTGTGCCGGAGCGGCGGTCTGGTCATTGACTTGGCGCAAAATCGCGGCGGGCGGCCGCGCGCCGCATGTCCGCAATGACCGGCCTGATCCGGGCGGCTCGGGCAACCGCAAGAGAGTGCGAAACGTTCAGCGCCGGCCATCAGATTCGCGACGCCTGAGAGGGGGCGACCCGAAGTTTCAGAGACAAAGCTAGACCGTCCCGTCTATGGTTCAACTCTGACGAGCAGGCGATTGCGTCCGGAGGCGACGGCGAGCCGAAGGGCGTGATGCCTGCCCGCGCAGGAGGCCGCATGGCGAGTGCCAGCGCGAATGTTCAGCTTCTCCGCCTGCCCGACGGACGCCGGCTTGGCTATGCCGAGTACGGCGCTCGCGACGGGCGGCCGCTTCTGTTCTTTCACGGCACACCCGGCGCGTGCTGCATGGCCGGCTTCGCGGAGGCGCTTGCCCAGCAGCAGGGCATCCGGATCATCGCGCCCGAACGGCCGGGCTTCGGTCGGTCCGACTTTCAGGAGCGCCGCCGCATCGGCCAGTGGGCGGACGACGTCGCCGCGCTCGCCGACGCGCTCGCCTTGGACCGGTTCGCCGTCGCGGGCGTGTCCGGGGGCGGTCCCTATGTCGCGGCTTGCGCGTCGAAGCTGCCGGATCGGGTCAGGGTCGCCGGAATCGTCAGCGGCATGGGACCGCTCGACGAACCGCGGGTCAAGGCCGCAGTCGGCGTCGGGCATCGGGCTACCTTCGGTCTGATTCGCCAAACACCCTGGCTCGGGCGCGCGGTCCTGGCCCTCGCGGCCTTGGCCATGCGCCACGTTCCGCAACACGTGCTCGATCCCATGGCGATGCTGGTGCCGGTGTCGGATCGGGCGATCCTGGCGCGGCCTGAGGTTCGCGCCGCGCTGGTCGACGATCTCATCGAGGGCCTGCGGGCGGGCGGGCGCGGTGCCGTCCATGAGTTGGTCCTGTTCAGCCGACCGTGGGATTTTCCCCCCGAAGAGATCCGGGTGCCCGTGCATCTCTGGCACGGCGAAGCTGACATTCAGGTGCCAGTCGCCATCGCCCGCCGGCTCGCCGCTCGCATTCCGACCTGCCGCGCCCGCTTCGTCCCGGGCGCCGGTCACTTCTGGCTGTTCGATCACTGCGCCGAGGTCCTGGCGACGCTCTGCCCGCCCTGATCGGCGGACGCGTCGGCTGCCGGCCGGCGACCGGACGGCCGCAGCTCAGCGCCCGGGCGGCGCTCAGCGGGGCAGTTCGAGGTCGGCGATCACCGCCGCCAGGAAACGGGCCGCCTCGCCCCCGGTCACCACCCGGTGGTCGAACGTGAGCGACAGCGGAATGATCCGGTGCACCGCCATCCGGCCCTCGATCACGACCGGGCGTGGCTCGATCTTCCCGGTACTCAGGATCGCGACCTGCGGCGGTACCACGACCGGCGCCGCGTAGCGGCCGGCGAGGGTGCCGAAGTTGGACAGCGTGATGGTCGCGCCCTTCAACTCGTCCGGCGGGATCGTGCGCGCCCGGATATCGGCCTTCATGCGCTCGAGGCCGCGCCGCAGATCGGCCGGATCGCGATTGGCCACGTCGCGCAGCACCGGCACGAACAGGCCGTCGACCGTGTCGACCGCAATGCCGAGATCGATCTTGGCGTGCAGCCGCCGCCCCTGAGCCTGCGAGTCGTACCAGGCATTGAGCGCCGGCTCCTTGGCACAGCCGGCCATGATCGCGCGAACGAGGCGGATCGTCACATCGCGCCCGTCGGTCCAGGCTTCGACATCGGCCTCGTCGATCACCGTCGCCGGCACCACTTCGGCATGGGCATGCGCCATGCGGATCGCCATGGCCCGGCGCACTCCGCGCAACGGCTCGAGCGGCCCGGCTTCCTGCAGCGTCTCGGCCGCCTGCTCGACGTCGCCGGCGGTAATCACACCATCCGGGGACGAGGGCGCGATCAGGGCGAGATCGACCCCGAGCCGACGGGCAAGGGCGCGGACCGCAGGCGTCGCTTTGACCGACAGCGCCCGGGCGCCAGGCCCCGCCGCGGTCGCCTCTTCGGCCCGCTCCTCGGAAGCCCGGATCTCGCCGACGACGGTGCCCGTGTCGGCTTCGCCGGCTTCCTCGAACGCGACCAGCGGCGCGCCGACCTGAACGATGTCGCCCGCGGCCCCGAACAGCTCGCCGATTCGGCCCGAGCGGGGCGATGGCACTTCGACCACGGCCTTGTCGGTCTCGACCGAGACCAGCGGCTGGTCGGCCACCACGTTATCGCCCGGATTGACGTGCCAGCTGACGATCTCCGCCTCCTGCAAGCCTTCGCCGAGGTCGGGCAGATTGAAGGTCTTCATGGCTGCGTCCCGTCCTATCGCTTGGCTTTGGCTGTCTCAGGCGAACGCCAGCGCGCGGCGCGCCGCGGCGACGATCCGGCCCTCGCTCGGCAGATAGTGATGCTCGAGCCTGGGCAGCGGCATGACGGTGTCGTAGCCGGTCACCCGCTCGATCGGCGCCTGGAGCGACAGGAGGCCCGATTCGGCGATGCGCGCCGCGATCTCGCCGCCAAAGCCGCCGGTCAGCGCCGCTTCGTGGACGATGACGCAGCGGCCGGTCTTGTCGATCGAGGCGAGGATCGTGTCGGCATCGAGCGGCTTCAGCGTCGCAACGTCGATCACCTCGGCGGACACCGCCTCCTTGCTCAGGGTCTCGGCGGCGGCCAGGGTCTCCTTGACCATGGCGCCCCAGGTGATCAGCGTGACGTCGCGCCCCTCACGGAGGACGAAGCAGGTATCGAGCGGCAAGGCCGCGCCATCGTCGGGCACCTCCTGCTTGACCGCCCGATAGATGCGCTTCGGCTCCAGAAAGATCACCGGATCGGGATCGCGGATCGCGGCCAGGAGGAGGCCATAGGCGCGCTGCGGCGAGGACGGGATGACCACGCGCAGGCCCGGAATGTGGGCGAACATCGCCTCGGTGCTCTCGGAGTGATGCTCCGGCGCATGGATGCCGCCGCCGAATGGTGCCCGCACGACCATCGGGCAGGAGAGGCGGCCGCGGGTGCGATAGCGAAGGCGCGCGGCGTGGCTCACGATCTGATCGACGATCGGATAGATGAAACCCATGAATTGGATCTCGGCGACCGGGCGCAGCCCGGCCGCGGCCATGCCGACCGAAACACCGCCGATCGCGAGCTCGGCGAGCGGCGTGTCGATCACCCGCTCCGGCCCGAAGCGCTCGAGCAGGCCCTGAGTGGCGCGGAACACGCCGCCATTGGCGCCGATGTCTTCGCCGAGCAGGACGACGCTCTCGTCTTCGGCCAACGCATGGGCGAGCGCCAGCGTGACGGCGCCGACCAGAGTCGTCTCAGGCATGGTCACCTCCCGCGCTCGCCGCCGCCACCGCCGTTCGCTGGCCGAGCAGCGCCGGCGGCAGCTCGGCATAGAGATAGTCGAACATCGCCTCGGGCTTCTGTGGCGGGGTCGCGAGATAGCGCTCGACCGCGGCATCGATCTCGCGGTTCAGCTCGTCGATCAGCCGCTCCTCGTCGGCCTTGGTCCAGGCGCCGGCCTCGCTCAGGAAGTTACGCAGCCGGGCGATCGGATCGTTGGCCCACTGCGCGCTCACCGCCTCGCCGGCGCGATAGCGACTGGCGTCGTCGGCCGTGGTGTGATCGGACATGCGGTAGGTCAAGGCCTCGACCAGGCTCGGCCCCTCACCGGCCCGCGCCCGCGCGATCGCCCGTTCGACCAGATGGTGGACCACGATCACGTCATTGCCGTCGATCTGCTCGCCGGGGATGCCGGCGGCGATCGCCTTCTGGGCCAGAGTTGCCGCCGCAGTCTGCGCGCTCCTCGGTAGGGAGATGGCCCACTGGTTGTTGTTGACGACGAACACCGCCGGCACCCGCCAGGCGCCCGCGGTGTTGATCGCCTCGTAGAAGGCGCCGTTCGAAGTCGCGCCGTCGCCGCAGACGCAGACCGCGACCCGCGGCTCGCGGCGGAGCTTGAAGGCATAAGCCGCGCCGGTCGCGTGCAGGCACTGGCTCGCGATCGGGACGGCGACCGGAAAGTCGCCGCGCGGCCCCTTGAAGTCGCTGCCGCGCTCGTCGCCGCCCCAATAGATGAGAAGCTCCAAAAGACTGACGCCCCGCCAGATCTGAGCGCCGGTCTCGCGATACGAGGGCAGCAGCACGTCTTGCGGCTGCATGGCGCTGGCAAGCCCCACCGTCACCGCCTCCTGGCCGAGCGAGGATGCGTAGGTGCCGAGCCGCCCGGTCCGCTGCAGGGCGATCGCCTTGGCGTCGAAGCGACGGGTCAGGACCATGCCCCGGTAGAGCGGGATCAGGGCAGCCGGATCCCTGGCGAAATCAGGCAGCGCACCCACCGCGCGCCCCGAGGGATCGAGGAACTGCGTATGGTTGATCTCGAAACTTGCCACTCTGGTCATGCCCATCTCCCTGCCGGGCGCTGGATGATCGACCGGGTCGACGATTTCGGCCGCCGCCTCCCTGAGGTTCGATTCGACCGTGACCGATAGATGGTATCGGACGAGCAGGATCGCCAAGATCCCCCGACACGATGTGGTGATTTTCGGTGACGCTTTAGCGCGTCTACCTACAGTTGACTACACTACGGTTAAGTTTCGGTTAATGGCGCCCCGCTCTGGTCCACACGAAGTCAACCAGACCCCGCTCAGGCCGCGGGCGCTTCCTGCTGGCGAGCCCACATCTGGGCGTAGGTGCCGTGCCTCGCGAGCAGCTGGTGATGACGGCCCTGCTCGATCACCCGGCCCTGCTCGAGCACGAGGATCTGATCGGCGTCGACCACGGTCGAGAGCCGGTGCGCGATGATCAGGGTGGTGCGTCCGGCGGAGACGCGCCGGAGCGCTGTCTGGATCAGCCGCTCGGTGCGCGAATCGAGCGCCGAGGTCGCTTCGTCGAAGACCAGGATCGGCGGGACCTTCAGGACCATTCGCGCGATCGCGACACGCTGCTTCTCGCCGCCCGAGAGCTTGAGGCCGCGCTCGCCGACCAGGGTCTCGTAGCGGTCGGGCAGGCCCATGATGAAATCGTGGATCTGGGCGGCATGCGCCGCAGCCTCGATCGCCTCCCGCGAGGCGCCCGGGCGGCCGTAGGCGATGTTGGCACCGATCGTATCGTTGAACAGCACGGTGTCCTGGGGCACGAGGCCGATCGCCGCCCGGAGGCTCGCCTGGGTGATGTCGCGCAGATCCTGGCCGTCGATCAGGATCCGGCCTTCGCCGACCTCGTAGAAGCGGAACAGGAGGCGCACGAGCGTCGATTTGCCGGCGCCCGAGCTCCCGACCACGGCCAGCGTCTGCCCGGCCGGAATGGCAAAGCTCAGATCGTGCAGGATGGGCCTGCGCCGGTCGTAGCCGAAGGACACGTTTTCGAAGCGCACCTCGCCGCCGTCCAGATGCAGCGCGGCGGCGCCCGGACGGTCCTTGATCTCGGGCTCCAGATCGAGAAGGCCGAGCAGACTCTCGAGATCGGTCAGCGACTGCTTGACCTGGCGGTAGACGACGCCGAGGAAGTTGAGCGGCTGGTAGAGCTGGAGCAGGAAAGTGTTGACCAGCACGATGTCGCCGACGGTGAGCGTGCCGGCCACGACGCCCCGCGCCGCCAGGATCATGATCACCGTGACGCCGAGCGCAATGATCGCTGCCTGGCCGAAGTTGAGCATGGCGAGCGAGGTCTCGGAACGGACCGCAGCCCGCTGGTAAAGCGCCAGCGTGCCGTCCAGCCGGTCGCGCTCAAACGCCTCGTTGCCGAACGCCTTGACCGTCTCGTAGTTGAGCAGACTGTCGACCGTCTGGGCGCTGACCTCGTTGTCGCGCGCGTTCATCTCGCGCCGGATCGCGATCCGCCACTCCGACGCGATAAAGGTGAAGGCCGCGTATGTGCCGATCGTAACAAAGGTGACCAGCGCGAACGGCCATGGGTATTTGTACAGCAGGATGCCGATCACGAGCCCGAACTCGAGCAGCGTCGGGCCGACGTTGAACAGGATCACGCCAAGCAGGAAGCGGATCGCCTGGACGCCGCGTTCGATGATCCGGGCCAGCTCGCCGGTGCGCCGTTCGAGATGGTAGCGCAGCGACAGGTTGAAGAGATGCTGGAAGATCTTGAGCGAGACGCGGCGCGCCGCATGCTCCGCGACTTTGGCGAAGATGCCGTCACGCAGCTCGCCGAAGCCGGATGAGGTGAGGCGCGCGAGGCCGTAGGCGAGAAGCGCGGCCAGAGGCAGCGCCAGCAGGGCGCCCTCCGGCCCGCTCAGGCGATCGATCACCGCCTTGAAGAAAAACGGCACCTGGACGGTGATCACCTTGGCCGCGACCAGGAGCGTGAAGGCGAGCACGACCCGCACGCGCAGCTCGAGGCTCTCCTTCGGCCAGAGGAAGGGCAGGATGAGCGCCCGGATGCGCGGCCAGTCGACGCCCCGGGGCGGGCCCGGGCTCATCGCTGCACCAGCCGGGCCAGGGGCCAGGTGAACGTCATGCCAGCTTCGTTCTCGAGCGGATCGGTGGAGGTCCGCATTTATGTGGGTGGCCGCCGGCCACTGCCAATACGGACCCCAGGCGTAATTCCCCTCTACGCCGCCCGCCCGCATTCGTTCGGTTGACAGCGCCCCGCGCCGCCGCCAGGGATAGCGTCTGCCGATCAGCGGAGGGAGCACGCCATGAGTGGCGCCGCCACGATACGTCAGCGCCTGGCTGCCGGCGAGCGGGCCTTCGGCACCATGGCGTTCGAGTTCTTCACGCCGGGCCTCATCCCGCTGCTGTGCGCCGCCAGCTGCGACTTCGTGGTTCTCGACACCGAGCATTCCGGCGTCGGGATCGAGACGATCAAGCAGCAGATCGCCTACCTATGCCCGTGGGCTCGACATCGCGGTCTGGGTGCGGGTGCCGGAGATCCGCTATTCGGCGGTTGCGCGCGTGCTCGACGCCGGGGCCGATGGCATCATGGTGCCCATGCTCGAGACCGTCGAGCAGGCGCGCGACCTGGTCCGCTTCGCCCGCTATCGGCCGGAGGGCGAGCGCGGCTGCGCCTTCGGCATCGCCCATGACCACTACCGCGTCGGCGATCCAGACGTCACCACGCGGGAGGCGAACGAGCGCATCGTCCTGATCGGCCTGATCGAGACCAGGACGGGTATCGGCAACTGCGAGGCGATCATGGCGACGCCCGGCCTCGACGTCGGCTGGCTCGGTCACTTCGATCTGACCAACGACATGGGCATCACCGCCCGGTTCGATCATCCGGAGTTCCTGGCCGCGGCCGAGCGGCTGGCCAGGGCCTGCGCGGCCGCCGGCAAGACCGCGGCGAGCCTCGACGCCAATCTCGATTTCCTGCGCGCTCAGGCGGGCCGCGGCTATCGGCTGCTCGGCTACGCCTCCGACGTCGCGGTGATGCGGAGCGGCTACACTGAGGGTCTCGCGGCGCTCCGCGCCATCGGCTGAGCCAGGCAGATCCATCGGAGAGCATCGACATGGAGCATGGGCAACGGCCCCGGCCGGCGAAGCTGGACAAGCCGGGTCGCGGCCGGATCTACGACAGCATCGCCGAGACCATCGGCAACACGCCGCTGGTCCGCATCCCGCGCATGGCGAAGGCGCACGGCGCCCGCGCCGACGTCACCCTCAAGCTCGAGTTCTTCAACCCGCTGGCCAGCGTCAAGGACCGGATCGGGGTCAGCATGATCGAGGCGCTGGAGGCGGAGGGCAAGATCGGCCCGGACGCGGTCCTGGTCGAGCCGACCTCGGGCAACACCGGGATCGCGCTCGCCTTCGTCGCTGCCGCGCGCGGCTACCGGCTGATCCTGACCATGCCCGAATCGATGTCGATCGAGCGCCGCAAGCTGCTCGCCTTTCTCGGCGCCGAGCTGGAGCTTACGCCACGCGAGCAGGGCATGAAGGGTGCGATCGCCAAGGCCGAGCAGCTGCTCGCGACGGTCCCGGGCGCGGTCATGCCCGGCCAGTTCACCAATCCCGCCAATCCCGAGATTCACCGGCGGACCACCGCCGAGGAAATCTGGGCCGATACCGGCGGCCTGGTCGACTGCGTCGTCTCGGGCATCGGCACCGGTGGCACGCTGACCGGCTGCGGCCAGGTCCTCAAGCCCAGGCGGCCGGGCCTGCGCATGGTCGCGGTCGAGCCCGAGGCGAGCCCGGTGCTCTCGGGCGGCCAGCCCGGCCCGCATCCGATCCAGGGGATCGGCGCGGGCTTCGTCCCGGAGATCCTCGATACCAGCCAGATCGACGAGATCGTCAAGGTCGGCAATGACCAGGCGTTCGCCCATGCGCGCGAGCTCGCCCGGCTCGAGGGCATTCCCGGCGGCATCTCCTCCGGCGCGGCGCTCGCCGCCGGCCTCGAGGTCGCCCGCCGGCCCGACATGGCCGGCAAGCTCATGGTCGTAATCATCCCCTCGTTCGCCGAGCGTTACATCACGACCGCGCTGTTCGAAGGGCTGTAGGGGCCGGCGCGCCGTCTGCGCGTCCGGCGGGCGCTACTTCATCACCTCGCCGAGGGCCGCGGAGAAGCCAAGCAGCGAGAGTGGAACGTCGATCCGCTGTTGCTTGCCCTGCGGATCGGTGACCTGAAAGCCGACCGTCGCCTTGGTGCCGGCCTTGAACGAGGCCAGGACATCCGGATTGAGCAGCACCTCGACCTGGCAGCCCTGGGCCAGGCAGCGCGTCACCTGAGCGCGTCCCTCCTGACCCTGGTCGATCTTCAAGGCGACCCCGGGCGGTATCGAGATACCGAGCGGCAGGATCATCACGAGACCGGGGTCGGGGCGGTTCGGCAGCCGTCCGACGATCGCCAGGAGCACGGGCTTCTTGTTGGCGTCGACGACCGTCTGACGCATCTCGCAGATCTCCGCCGTCTGCCCCTGCGCGTGCCCGCAGTGGAGCTTCCAGTCCTGGAATTCCTGGCCATCCCGGCCGCCGCCGGGGATGAGCCTCTGCTGTCCCGGCGGCTGCTGAGCCGGCGGCTGCTGAGTCTTCGGCTGCTGAGCGAGCGCGTCCGGCGCAAGGGGACCGCAGACGAGGGCCGCCATCGAGGTGACGATGCCGAACAGTGCGGCAAGCAGGCGCGCCGCGCGGGCGGGTTCCAGGGGGACGGGTGGCGAGGCAACGGGCATGGACAAGACACTCCCATGGGTTCGGCTGTGCCGGAGCAGGCGGCACGACGTGAGGGGCTCAACTCTGCATCTCGAGAGGGGCAAAACGGTGGGTTGCGCAAACGGCGGCAATCTGCGGACCGCAGCCTAGCACCGCCGATCCGCTTTGACCATGTCGGCTGCCTTCTCGGCGATCATCATGACCGGGGCGTTGGTGTTGCCCGAGGTGATGGTTGGCATGATCGAGGCATCGACCACGCGCAGCCCCTCGAGGCCGTGGACCCGCAGGCGCTCGTCGACCACGGCGCGCGGATCGGCGCCCATTTTGCAGGTGCCGACGGGGTGAAAGATGGTCGTGCCGATCTCGCCCGCGGCCCGCACGAGCTCTGCATCGCTCTGGAACTGCCGCCCCGGCTTGAACTCCTCCGGCTGAAAGCGGGCGAGTGCCTGGGCGGCGCAGATCCGGCGGGTGAGCCTGATCGCCTCGGCCGCCACCCGCCGGTCGCCCTCGGTCGCCAGATAGTTCGGCCGGATCGCGGGCGGCGCGCCCGGCTCCGGGCTCCTGATCCGCACCTCGCCCCGGCTCTCCGGCCGCAGATGGCAGACCGAGGCGGTGAACGCCGGGAAGGGATGCAGCGGCTCGCCGAAGCGCTCGAGCGAGAGCGGCTGGACGTGGTATTCGAGGTCCGGCGTCGCGCGCGCCGGATCGGACTTGGCGAATGCCCCGAGTTGCGAGGGCGCCATGGTGAGCGGTCCGCGTCGGAACAGGAAATACTCGATGCCCATCCAGGCGCGCGCCAGCAGGCTGTTCGCCTGCTCGTTCAGCGTCCGGGTGCCCTGGACCTTGTAGGCGAGGCGAAGCTGCAGGTGATCCTGGAGGTTGGCGCCGACGCCCGCGAGCTCGTGTATGAGCGGGATGCCGAGATCCTGCAGCAGCTCGCCCTGGCCGACGCCGGAGAGCTGGAGAAGCGGCGGCGAGCCGATCGCACCGCTCGCCAGGATCAGCTCGCCCTTGACCGTGGCAGAGGCGTCAGCGCCCTTGCAGCGAAAGTGCAGGCCCGTGGCGCGGCGACGGTCGAAGGCGATCCGCGTCGCCTGCGCCCGGGTCAGCATTTTCAGGTTCGGGCGCGCGCGGGCGGGCCGCAAGAACGCCTTCGAGGTGTTCCAGCGCACGCCCCGCTTCTGATTGACCTGGAAGTAGCCGCAGCCCTCGTTGTTGCCGCGGTTGAAATCGTCGGTCCGGGGAATGCCGACCTCGGCCGCCGCCGCGCGGAAGGCGTCCAGGATCTCCCAGGAGAGGCGCATCTCCTCGACCCGCCATTCGCCGCCCGCGCCGTGCATCTCGTCGGCCCCGTGGACGTAGTCCTCGGACTTCCTGAAGTAGGGCAGCACATCCTCCCAGCTCCAGCCGCGGTTGCCGAGCTGGCGCCAGCGGTCGTAGTCCGCGGCCTGGCCGCGCATATAGATCATGCCGTTGATCGCCGAGCAGCCGCCCAAGACCTTGCCGCGCGGATAGTTCAGCACGCGGCCATTGAGCCCGGGCTCGGGCTCGGTCTTCAGGCACCAGTCGGTGCGTGGGTGGTTCTGGGTGTAGAGATAGCCGACGGGTATGTGGATCCAGATCCAGCTGTCCTTGCCACCCGCCTCGAGCAGCAGGACCGACACCTCGGGATCGGCGGACAGGCGATTGGCGAGCACGCAGCCGGCGGTGCCGGCGCCGACGATCACGTAGTCGAAGCTGCCGATACCGCCGTCCGCCATGCCATCGCCTCCTCGAGATACCGGCCCCGGACCCTAGCATGCCTCGGAGCTGCTCAGGATCGCCGATCGCGCCGCTCCGCCCACTTTCCGGAAGTCATGCGGAGGCCGATGATAACGCCCTTGCGCAGGCGCCGCCGGAGATCGACCGGAAACGGGAGCGCATCAGACGGGTGCAGGAGCGGCTGCGA
>JBKPDM010000549.1:0-7403 GCA_046727895.1 Pseudomonadota bacterium
GCTCATCCTGCGGGTCGTTCCAGGCGAACGGGATCGGGCCGGGATGGAACGACCGTCTCGCCCGCGTTGATCATCGTCGACGGCGGCATCGCGGGCGATGCTGATGGCGATCTTCCTCGATGATCAACGCGGGCGGCGCCGCGCGTTGGGCTGGCGAGACGGTCGGATCAAAAGCCAGGCGGTCGGCGAGCCGGAGTGTACTAACGCCGAAGGCTAAATCTCTGGTCAAGGGATCGGAACGGGTTTACGATACCAGCAACATCAGGGAGGCGATGATGCGTAGCTTCCGGCATATGGGTCTGGCCGCCGTGTTGCTGGCCATCGGCGCGATCCGGGCAGACGCGCAGGAGATGAAAGCCGAGGTCATCCATTGGTGGACCTCGGGTGGCGAATCGGCGGCGGTCAAGGTGTTCGCCGACAAGTTCAACGGGGCCGGCGGCACCTGGGTCGACAACGCGATCGCCGGCGGCGAGAGCGCCCGCACCGCTGGCATCAACCGGATCGTCGGCGGCGATCCGCCGACCGCGATGCAGTTCAACACCGGCAAGCAGTTCGACGAGCTGGTCGCCAACGGCCTCCTGCGCGACCTCGACGATATCGCCACGCAGGAGAACTGGCAGAAGGTGCTGCCGCCGGCGATCCTCAAGGCGATCACCCGCGACGGCAAGGTCTACGCCGTGCCGGTCAACATCCATGGCCAGAACTGGCTCTGGTACAATACCAAGATCTTCGCCGATGCCGGCCTCGAGCCGCCCAAGACCTTCGCCGACCTGATCGCCGTCGGGCCCAAGCTCAAGGAAGCCGGCGTGATCCCGCTGGCCCAGGGCGGCCAGCCCTGGCAGGAGCGGGGGCTGTTCAACGCGGTCCTTCTGGAAGTGGCCGGGCCCGACATCTATCAGAAGGTACTGAGCGGCGGCGACCCCGAAGCGGTCCGCAGCGACGGCTTCCGCAAGGCCGCCGAGACCTTCGGCCAGCTGCGCGAGCTGATCGACGAGGGCAGCCCGGGCCGCAACTGGAACGACGCCACGAACCTCGTAATCACCGGCAAGGCGGCGGTCCAGATGATGGGCGACTGGGCCAAGGGCGAGTTCATCGCCGCAGGCCAGACGCCGGACAAGGAGTATGGTTGCACCGTGCTCGGCGGCGGCTATGTCATGGGCGGCGACGTGTTCGTGTTCCCGAAGATCGACGACCCGGCGCAGCAGGCGGCCCAGGACAAGCTCGCTGAGGTGATGTTCGCGCCCGCGACCCAGATCGCGTTCAACATGAAGAAAGGCTCGGTGCCGGTTCGCCTCGACGTCGACGTTTCCAGCATGGACGCCTGCGCTCAGAAGGGGATGGCGGAACTCCGCGATCCGGCGAAGCAGATCCCGAGCGACAACTTCCTCTCGACGCCCGATCTGGTGGGCGCGGTGCAGGATGTGATCACCCAGTACTGGCACAACCCGTCGATGAAGGCCGACACCTTCGTCGACAACTACGCCTCGGCGGTCGAGACCGCCTCGGGCTAGGAGCTGCCCGCCGGCGGGCGCCCCGGCCCGCCGGCCTTCTTCACGGGGGACCGGCCCATGGCGATCGCCATCCAGCTCCCGTCACGCCGCCGCCGCTCACTCGCCGCGCGCCTGCCGGCCAGGCTGGCGCTGCTGCCGGCGGCGCTCGTGGTGATCGTCGTCTATCTTGGCTGCATGCTCTGGACCGTGCGGCTGTCACTCAGCAGCTCCAAGCTTCTGCCGACCTTCGATTTCGTCGGACTGGATCAGTACCGGCGCCTGCTGACCAACGCCCGCTTCCTGATCTCGGCCGAGAACGTCGTCGTGTTCGGCGTGCTGTTCCTTGCCGGCTGCCTCGTGATCGGCTTCCTGCTCGCGGTGTTCATCGACCAGCAGGTCCGGGCCGAGGGTCTGTTCCGCACGGTCTTCCTCTATCCGCACGCCATGTCGTTCATCGTCACCGGCCTGGTCTGGCAATGGTTTCTCAATCCGGCCCTTGGTCTGCAGAAGCTGGTTCAGGACGCCGGCTTCACGAGCTTCACCTTCGACTGGCTGGTCAACCGCGAGATGGTCGTCTACACGCTGGTCATCGCCGGGGTCTGGCAGTCCTCGGGACTGATCATGGCGATCCTTCTGGCGGGGCTGCGTGGCGTCGATGAGGATCTCTGGAAGGCCGCGCGCGTCGACGGCATCCCGACCTGGCGGGTCTACTTCTCGATCGTGCTGCCGATCCTGCGGCCGATGCTGATCACGGCGACCGTGCTGCTCGCGATCGCGGTGGTCAAAGTCTACGACCTCGTGGTCGCAATGACCGGGGGCGGCCCCGGCATCGCCTCCGAGATGCCGGCGAAGTTCGTCATGGACCACCTGTTCCAGCGCGGCAACGTCGGCCTCGCGACCGCCTGCGCAACGGTCATGCTGGTGACCGTGATCGCCGTCCTGACGCCCTGGCTGTACACGCAGTACGGGCCGTCCCGGCGGAGGACGGCATGAGCTCGGCCGGACCCTCCGGCCGCCGACGACCGCGACATCTCACCTGGGGCCGGATCGGCGTCTACGTCTTCCTGCTGGTCTCCGCCGCTTTCTTCCTGCTGCCGCTCTGGATCATGCTCCTGACGTCCTTGAAGACCATGGACGAGATCCGGCTCGGCAACATCCTCTCCTGGCCCGGCCACGTCACGATCGAGCCCTGGGTCGCCGCCTGGAGCGCAGCCTGCACCGGGCTCGAGTGCGAGGGCATCCGGGTCGGCTTCTGGAACTCGGTGCGCATCCTGATCCCCTCGGTGATCCTCTCGATCCTGTTCGGTGCGCTCAACGGTTACGCGCTCTGCTTCTGGCGGGTGCGCGGTGCGGACCTCCTGTTCGCGATCCTCCTGATCGGCGCCTTCATCCCGTACCAGGTGTTCCTCTTCCCCCTGGTCCGCCTGTTCTCGGTGCTCGGGATTTACAATTCCCTCGCGGGAATCGTGGTCGTCCACATCATCTTCGGCCTGCCGATCATGACGCTGCTGTTTCGCAACTTCTACTCGTCGCTGCCGCGCGAGCTGTTCAATGCCGCGCGCATCGATGGCGGCGGCTTCACGACCATCTTCGTCCGGGTCATTCTGCCGATGTCGACGCCGATGCTGATCGTCGCGACGATCCTCCAGGTGACCGGCATCTGGAACGACTTCATTCTGGGCCTCACCTTCGCCGGCCGCGCCAATCTGCCGATGACCGTGCAGCTCAACAACATCGTCAATTCGACCCAGGGCGAGCGCGCCTACAACGTCGACATGGCGGCGACCATGCTGACCGCGCTGGTTCCGCTGGTCGTCTACTTCGTCTCCGGACGCTGGTTCGTGCACGGCATCGCCGCGGGCGCGGTCAAGGGCTGAGAGCCATGAGCGCAGTCTCGGTACGGGATCTCACGGTCGCCTTCGAGGCGGTGCGGGTCTTCGACGGCCTCTCGATCGACGTCGAGCAGGGCGAGTTCCTGGTCCTGCTCGGTCCTTCGGGCTGCGGCAAGTCCACGCTGCTCAACGCCATCGCCGGCCTGCTCGAGGTCGAGACCGGCCAGATCTGGATCGGCGAGCGCAACGTGACCTGGGAGGAGCCCAAGGACCGCGGCATCGCCATGGTGTTCCAATCCTACGCGCTCTATCCGCGCATGAACGTGCGCGGCAACCTGTCGTTCGGCCTCAAGATGGCGAAGACGCCCAAGGACGAGATCGAGCGCCGGGTCGCGCAGGCGGCGGCCATGCTGCACATCGACCAGCTGCTCGACCGCCGGCCCGATCAGCTCTCCGGCGGTCAGCGCCAGCGCGTGGCGATCGGCCGGGCGCTGGTGCGCGATGCGTCCGTGTTCCTGTTCGACGAGCCGCTCTCGAATCTCGACGCCCAGCTCAGGAACGACCTGCGCGACGAGATCAAGCGCCTGCACCACCGCCTCACCGCGACGACCATGATCTACGTCACCCACGATCAGATCGAGGCGATGACGCTCGCCGACCGGATCGCGGTCATGAAGGACCAGAAGATCCAGCAGCTCGGCAGCCCGCTCGACATCTACTATCGCCCGGCGAATCTGTTCGTCGCCGGCTTCGTCGGCTCGCCGCAAATGAATTTCGTCGAAGGCCGGCTCGAGCAGGCGGGCGACGGCCCCGCCTTCGCCACCGGCAACCGCCGCCTGCCGCTCGATGGCTACCAGTTCAGCGGACGGCCCGAGGCCGGCCGGCCGGTGACCCTCGGCATCCGCCCGGAGCACATCGACATCGATGGGGCCGGCAACTGGGACGGCTTTACGGTCGACATCGTCGAGCCGCTCGGCGCCGACAGCCTCGTCTGGTGCACCGACGGCGATCTCTCGCTCGAGGTGCGCACCCCGGGCGAGCGGGCGATCCGAGCCGGCACGCCGATGGCATTGGGCATCGACGCCCAGCGCGTTTCACTGTTCGCGGCCGGCAGTGGCGAGCGCCTGTGAGCCGATCCGATCGAGACCGTGACCGCTCCCTCGGAGAGGAACGGGACCGATGACCGAGGATCGAGCCGAGGCGATGTTGAGCCAGCTGACCCTCGAGGAGCAGGTCGCCGTGCTCTCGGGAGCCGACTTCTGGACCACGGTCCCGATCGATCGGCTCGGCATCCCGGCGATCAAGGTGAGCGACGGGCCGAACGGGGCCCGCGGCGGCGGCAGTCTGGTCGGCGGCGTGCGCGCGGCGAGCTTTCCGGTCGGCATCGCGCTCGGCGCCACCTGGAACCCGACGCTGGTCGAGGCGATCGGCGCGGCGCTCGCCGAGGAGGCGCTCTCCAAGGGTGCCCGCGTCCTGCTCGCCCCCACGGTCAACATTCATCGCTCGCCCCTGAACGGGCGGAATTTCGAATGCTACTCGGAAGATCCACTGCTCTCGGCGGAGATCGCGCTCGCCTATGTCCGCGGCGTGCAGAGCAAAGGTGTCGCGGCCACGATCAAGCACTTCGCCGGCAACGAGTCCGAATTCGAGCGGACGACGATCAGCTCGGAGATCGACGAGCGGACGCTGCGCGAGATCTATCTGCCGCCATTCGAGGCCGCGGTGCGGCGGGCCGGCGTCTGGGCCGTGATGGCCTCCTACAACCGGCTGAACGGCATCTATACGAGCGAGCACCCCTGGCTCCTGGGCGACGTCCTGCGCGGGGAGTGGGCCTTCGACGGGCTGGTGATGTCCGACTGGTTCGGCTCGCACAGCACCGCCCCCACGGTCAATGCCGGCCTCGACCTGGAGATGCCCGGACCGACCCGGGACCGGGGCGCGAAGCTGGTCGCGGCGGTGCGTTCCGGCGATGTGTCCGAGGCGGCCGTCCGCGCATGCGCGCGCCGCGTGCTCCAGCTGATCGGCCGGGTGGGCGGCTTCGACGATCCGACGATTCCGCCCGAGCGGGCGATCGACCGGCCGGAGCATCGGGCGCTGATCCGGCGCGCCGGCGCCGAAGGCATCGTGCTGCTCAAGAACGATGGCGTCCTGCCCCTCGACCCCTCGCTGGCTGGCAGGCTCGCGATCATCGGCCCGAACGCCAGAACGGCGCGGATCATGGGCGGCGGCAGCGCCCAGCTCAACCCGCACTACAGCGTGAGCCCGTTTGATGGCATCGCGGCGGCGGTCGGCGACAGGGTTTCCCTCGGCCACGAGATCGGCTGCACCAACCATCGCCTGCAGCCGCTCCTGCGGGAGAGGATCGCGATCGAGTTATTCAACAGCCTGGATCTGTCCGGCGAGCCCGTTCAGCGGGCGGAGGGCCCTGAGGGCGAGCTGATCTGGCTGGGCGCGGTCGCGCCGGGCGTCGACTCGGAGCGTTTCTCGGCGCGGCTTTCGGCGCAGTTCACGCCGCAGGCGAGCGGCGAGCATCGGTTCGGCTTGGTCAGCGCCGGCCGCAGCCGGCTCTTCGTCGACGGCGCGCTGTTGGTCGATGCCTGGGAGAGCTGGCGGCCCGGCCAGAATTATTTCGGTGAGGGCAACGAGGAGGCGATCGGCACGATCCGGCTCGAGGCCGGGCGGACCTATGACGTTGTTGTCGAGTACGCGTGCACCCAAAACCGGGCCCTGGGCATCAAAGCGGTGCGCGTCGGCGTCGCCCGCCCGCTCGGCGACGAAGCGATCGAGCGCGCGGTCGAGCGCGCGCGGGCATCGGACGCGACGTTGCTGTTCGTCGGGCTGAACGGCGAGTGGGACACCGAGGGTCAGGACCGGCCGCACATGGATCTGCCAAGCCGGCAGAACGAGCTGATCGAGCGCGTAGCGGCGGTCAACCCCAGGACCGTCGTCGTGCTACAGACCGGCGGTCCGGTGACCATGCCCTGGCTCGACCGGGTCGGCGCGGTCCTCGAGGCCTGGTACCCCGGCCAGGAATGCGGCAACGCGATCGCCGACGTCCTGTTCGGCAAGGCCGATCCCGGCGGCCGCCTGCCCCAGACCTTCCCGGTCCGGCTCGAGGACAACCCGGCCTTTGCCAACTACCCCGGCGCGAACGGGCGGGTGCGCTACGAGGAAGGCATCTTCGTCGGCTACCGGCACTACGAAGGGCAGGAGATCCGGCCCCTCTTCCCGTTCGGCCACGGCCTATCCTACACGAGGTTCTCGTACGACAACCTGCGCCTCAGCCCCGCGTCCCTCACTCCTGGCGGCTCGCTCAGCGTTGCCCTCGACGTTACCAACACCGGCGAGCGCCGGGGCCAGGAGGTCCTGCAGGTCTACCTGCGTGACCAGCAGGCCAGCGTGCCTCGGCCGGAGAAGGAGCTGAAGGCGTTCGCCAAGGTCGCTCTCGAGCCGGGTGAGACCAGGACGGTTACCCTGGCGCTCGGCATGCGGGCGCTCGCCTTCTTCGACATCGCGAGAGCCGCCTGGGTCGCGGAGCCCGGCACATTCGAGGTCCTGGTTGGCGCATCATCCCAGGACATCCGCGCCCGCGCCTCGTTCCGGCTCGAAGCGGAATGGCGTGAGCCGGTCGACAAGACGCAGTTGGACGCCGTGACGTAACGATGGCGGGCGCCGCTGAGACAATTCGCGGGAGGTTGGCATGAACACTACGGACGTACTCTCGATCCAGCTCTACACGCTTCGCTCCTTGGGCGATCTGGACCGCATCCTGGATGCGGCGGCCAGGGCGGGCTATCGCCATGTGGAGACGGTCGGCTCCCATCTGGACGATGCCGCGACCACCAAAGCCAGGCTGGATGCCCACGGTCTCGAGATCTCGTCCAGCCATGTCAGCCTCGCCGCCCTGCGCGAGCGGCCGCAGGCGGTGGTCGAGGCCTGCCGGACGCTCGGCTGCGATCAGCTGTTCATGCCGGCCGTGCCGCCCGATCAGCGCGAGATGGCGGCCGACGGCTGGCGCGCGCTCGGGCGCGAGCTGGGCGAGATGTCCGAGCGGCTGCGCGGACAGGGGATCGAGCTCGGC